>NZ_KV789582.1:0-21617 GCF_001807625.1 Neisseria sp. HMSC03D10 | reverse complement strand
GGTTGTCGGGGGAAAAGGAATTTTGCAAAGGTTTCTGCCTGTTTCTTGCTTTATTGCGGTGTGTTGTCTTCTGTCGTTACGTTTGTCTCACCAGTGTTTTCTTCACCTGAAACTGATTCGTCTTCCGGCTCTTCCGCTACCCGCTCGAGGCTGACCAGTTGTTCGCCTTCGTCCAGATTAATCAGGCGCACGCCTGCTGCGGCGCGGCCGGTTTCGCGGATTTGTTCGACTTTGGTGCGGATGAGGACGCCGCCGCTGGTAATCAGCATCAGGTCGTCGGTTTCGCCGACCAAGGTTGCAGCAACCAAATCGCCGTTGCGCTCGCCGGTGTTGATGGCGATATTGCCTTGTCCGCCTTTGTTTTTACGGCTGTAATCGGCAATCGGGGTACGCTTGCCGTAGCCGTTGGCGGTGGCAGTCAGCACTTGCAAATCGCTTTGAGCGGCTTCAGGGGCAAAGGTAATCAGGCTGACGATTTTGCCGTCGGCAGGCAGGCGCATACCGCGTAAGCCGCCGCTGCCGCGACCGGACGGACGCACACCGTGTTTGCCGCTTGGCAGGGCGTTTTCGTTGTCGGCGGTTTCGTCTTCAAGGTCATCTAAAATTTCGGTTTCGATGTCGGCATCTTCCGCTTCGTCGTTACCGGATTTTTCCCAGTATTCGTTGAAACGGATGGCTTTGCCCAAGTTGGAGAACAGCATGATGTCGTCCGAGCCGCTGGTTTGCGCGGCGCCGACGAGGTAGTCGCCCTCTTTGAGCGCGATGGCTTTGATGCCTTGGCTGCGGACGTTTTTGAAGGCGGAAAGCTGGACTTTTTTCACCATGCCTTGCGCGGTGGCGAAGAAGACGTATTGGTCTTCGGGGAATTCGCGCACAGCGAGGATGGCGCTGACTTTTTCGCCTTCTTCCAACTGGATGACGTTGTTAATCGGACGCCCGCGGCTGTTGCGTCCACCTTCGGGCAGTTTGTAAACCTTAATCCAATGGCACTTGCCGAGGTTGGTGAAACACATCAAATAGTCATGCGTATTCGCAACAAACAGGGTTTCGATGAAGTCTTCGTCTTTGGTTGCCGCCGCCTGTTTGCCGCGTCCGCCGCGACGCTGCGCCTGATAGTCGGTGGTCGGCTGGGTTTTGATATAGCCGCCGTGGGTCAGGGTAACAACCATTTCTCGTTGCGGAATCAGGTCTTCATCGGCAATGTCGCCGCCGAACGGGTTGATTTCGCTGCGGCGTTCGTCGCCGAAATTGGTTTTGGTTTCTTCCAATTCTTCGCGGATGATTTGGGTGATGCGTTCCGGTTTCGCCAAAATGTCCAAATAGTCGATGATTTTTGCCATGATGTTTTTGTAGTCGCCGACGATTTCTTCTTGGTCAAGGCCGGTCAGGTTGCGCAGGCTCATGCGCAGGATGGCGTCAGCCTGGATTTCGCTCAGATAATAGCCTTGTTCCTGCAAGCCGAGATTGGCGGGCAGACCTTCGGGACGCGCCATGCGCAGGTCGAGGTCGGTACGGCTCAGCATGTCTTCCACCAAACCGCTGCGCCATGCACGGGACAGCAGTTTTTCTTTGGCTTCAGGCGCGTCGGCAGATTCTTTGATGAGGCGAATCATCTCGTCGATATTGGACAGGGCGACGGCTTTACCTTCAGCGATATGGCCTTCATGACGCGCTTTTTTCAGGCGGAACAGGGTGCGGCGGGTTACGACTTCACGACGGTGGCGCAGGAATTCCGCCAAAATCTGTTTCAGGTTCAACAGGCGCGGCTGACCGTCAACCAAAGCAACCATGTTGATACCGAAGCTGTCTTGAAGCTGGGTGAGTTTATAGAGTTGGTTTAAAACGACTTCGGCGTTTTCGTTACGTTTCAATTCGATAACGACGCGCATACCGGATTTGTCGGATTCGTCGCGCAGGTCGGATACGCCTTCCAACGTTTTTTCGCGCACCAGTTCGCCGATTTTTTCCACCAGCTTGGCTTTGTTCACCTGATACGGGATTTCGTCGATGATGATGGCTTCGCGTTCGCCGTTTTTGCCTATCGGTTCGATATGGGTTTTACCGCGCATGACGACGCGGCCGCGGCCGGTTTTATAGCCTTCGCGCACGCCGCTCAAGCCGTAGATGGTCGCGCCGGTCGGGAAATCGGGGGCTTGCAGGATGTTGATCAATTCGTCGATTTCGGTTTCGGGTTCGTCCAAAAGACGCAGACAGGCGTTGATGGTGTCGGTGAGGTTGTGCGGCGGGATGTTGGTCGCCATACCGACGGCGATACCGGACGAGCCGTTGACCAACAGCGCGGGGAAGCGGGTCGGCAACACCAGCGGCTCGTGTTCGCTGCCGTCGTAGTTCGGACCAAAATTGACGGTTTCTTCTTCGATGTCCGCCAGCATTTCGTGGGCGATTTTCGCCATGCGGATTTCGGTATAACGCATGGCCGCGGCGCCGTCGCCGTCAACCGAACCGAAGTTGCCCTGACCGTCGATTAAGACGTAGCGCATCGAAAAATCCTGCGCCATGCGCACGATGGTGTCGTAAACCGCGGAATCGCCGTGCGGATGGTATTTACCGATGACGTCGCCGACGATACGCGCCGATTTTTTGTAGGCGGCATTCCAGTTGTTTTTCAGCTCGTGCATGGCGTAAAGCACGCGGCGGTGCACCGGCTTCAAACCGTCGCGCACATCGGGCAGCGCGCGGCCGACAATCACGCTCATGGCGTAATCGAGATAGCTTTTGCGCATTTCGTCTTCAAGGCTGACGGGCAGGGTTTCGAGTGCGAATTTATGGTCGTTGCGGATAGTTGCGTCGGTCATGGTTTTCTTTATTTCGTATGGCAAAAATTAGCTCGAATTTTAGCATAAAAACGGCTTGGAAAGGGCGTTTTGCGGGGCAATGCGGCAAATCCGGGCAACTTGCAGAACGATGGTTGTAAAAATAGATAAAAGGTCGTCTGAAACTTTTCAGACGACCTTTTATCTTGAACCGAAGCTGATGCTTAAGCGCGTTTGCGGAATTCGCCGGTACGGGTATCGATTTCGACTTTGTCGCCGTTTTCGATGTAAGACATCACTTGGATTTCAGTGCCGCCGACCAGACGCGCGGTTTTCATCACTTTGCCGGAAGTATCGCCTTTAACGGCAGGCTCGGTGTATTCAACTTCGCGTACGATGATGGTAGGCAGCTCGACAGAAATGGGGTTGCCTTCGTAGAAGGTTACTTCGCATTGGTCTTCCATGCCGTCAACGATGAATTTCAACGCATCGCCGATGTTGTCGGCTTCGATTTCGTATTGGTTGAATTCTTCGTCCATGAAGACGTACATAGGGTCGGCAAAGTAGCTGTAAGTACAGTTTTTGCGGGACAGGATGACGACGTCGAATTTGTCGTCGGCTTTGTAAATGGTTTCGGAAGCGGCACCGGTCAGCAGGTTTTTCAGTTTCATGCTGACTTTGGCGGAAGAGCGGCCGCCTTTGATGTATTCGGTTTTTTGAACGACCATAGGATCGTTGCCGACCATGAATACGTTGCCGGCGCGCAGTTCTTGTGCTGTTTTCATGTATTGTCCAATCAAATCGGTTGTAAATAAACGCGCTATTTTAGCGTATTTTTTTAAGCTTTGAAATAAAGGCGGCGAGTTTTTCGGGGGCGGAAGGTTGCTTAAAAAGATGACGGCTCCAGTCCTCCGCGCCTTGCCGCCAGTCGTTTTGGTGTTGTTGCAGGATTTGCCAACATTCGAGGCGTTGTGTGGCGGATAATGCCTCTCCGCCGTTGAGGTCGTCTGAAAGGCGGCGGTGTGCCGAGGCGGTTTCGGGCGTGTAGAAGCCGTGTGTCTTATCCCAAAAGGCGTGGAGTTTGTCGAGATGGACATTCTCGTCTTGCGGGTAGATGTGCCAAAAGAAGGATTTGCCGGCAAGCTGGGCGCGGACGAAACTGTCTTCGCCGCGTATCACGGCGCAGTCGGCGAGGTGCAGCAGTTTGTCGAAATCCTGTTGCGGCACGAAAGGGATTTTGACGAGGCGGACAGAGGTCGTCTGAAAAACATCGCCGTCGTTTTGCAGGGCGTTTTGCGGAATGACGCCGCTTTGTTTGAGGCTGTCGATGATTTGCGTACCTGCCAGCAGCAGGGTTATCGGGCTGCCTGCCTGTTGCCACATGTCCAGCCATTTTGCCCAAACATCGCTCCGATAGCCGAAAAGCAGCCATTCGGGGGCATTTTTTTCGGGCAACATCAGCCGCTCTCGCAAGGCTTTGGTATCGAAACGGACGGCATCACGGTAATCGCGTTCGCGTATCAGCCCGCCGCTTTTTTCGCTGAAACCCATAAACCAAAAATATTTTTGAACACCCTCCTGCGGTGAAGGCATCAGGTGCAGCCTTTCATTGCTTTCTTCCGCGCTCAAATATTCCCAATTCAGCCAAAGCGGCTTGTGTTGGCGGATGATGTGCAACACATTTTCAGGCAGATCACAGGCGAAAGTTTCGATGACATTATCGGGAACAGGCGCATTATTAATATCCGCCACTTCAGCATGCCAAGTGCGGACATGAATATCCTGATGAACGCAGGGAACGTCGGGCAAATCGGGACAAAGCGCACGCAAGGCGGACACATCGTCCGTCCACAAATGCACCTGCCAACCGAGTTCACGGTGCAAAACACGGGCAAGCCGCAAGGAAACGCCGATGTCGCCGAAATTGTCGATGACGTTGCAAAAAATCCAACAAACAGGAAAAGCGTGTGTATTCATAAAAGACTCGAGGTCGTCTGAAATCGGTTTTAGACGACCTTTTCAAAACTAAAACGCGCCGAAATAGTGGAACAAATACACAATCAGCAAAACGATTGGGATAAACAGCAGCATGGTTTGACGTTTCAAATCAAACTCTTGCTTAAGATGATGCTTGATGGTGTCGAAAAGGACGAATTTGAACAGAAACGTCGCTTCGCAGGCAAGGATGATGCCGTTGATTAAGTGTTGCGCCGCATCTTCGGGCGGATTGACGGCGAAAACGGCAAGCGTCGCCAAGGGTATCAGGCAGACGACGAGCCAGCGGATGATGAGCGGTTTGGGCATGGTGTGTAATCAGTTCAAAATAATTGGAAGAGGGCGGTTATTTATGTCTGATTTCCCAACACTGATGGATTTTCTTGTTGCGGAAATCGTCGGGAACGGATTGTTTGGAAATGTCTTTGACGGCGTATTGTTCCGATACCGAATCGTCCAAGACGAAGCTGCGCAAGTTGTTGGAGAAGTACAAAAGACCGTCTGAAGCGAGCAGGCTCATTGCGCCGTCAATCAGCTTTTTGTGGTCGCGCTGGATGTCGAGGATGTCAAGCATCTTTTTGCTGTTGGAGAAGCTGGGCGGATCCATGACGATGAGGTCGAACTGTTTGCCTTCGGCGGCGGCGTTTTGCAGGTATTGGAACACGTCGGCGCGGATGATTTTGTGTTGTTCGGGGCTGATGCCGTTGAGTTCGAAATTGCGTTTCGCCCAATCGAGATAGGTGTTGGACAAATCGACGGTTTCGCTGGACGCTGCGCCGCCGGTGGCGGCATAGACGGTGAAGCTGCCTGTGTAGGAAAACAGGTTGAGGAAGCGTTTGCCCGCTGCGGTTTCGCCGACTTTTTTGCGCGTGTTGCGGTGGTCGAGAAAGAGGCCGGTGTCGAGGTATTTGTCGAGGTTGACCCAAAACTGGCGGACGTTTTCGGTGATGACGAAATCGTCGCCGGTTTTGCCGGTTTTCTCGTATTGCTGCAAGCCTTTTTGGCGTTCGCGGCGTTTGAGGTGGATTTGTTCGGGCGCAAAACCGGTAACGAAGGCGACGGCTTCCAATACTTCGGCAAGCCACGCTTCGTATTCTTCGGGCTGCATCAGCCAGCCGGTATCGTATTCCTGAAGGTGGATTTGGTCGCCGTAAACATCGACGGCAAAGGGGAATTGGGGGATGTCGCGGTCGTAAATACGCCAGGCTTCGATGCCGTTGCGTTTCGCCCATTTCATGAGGTGTTTGATGTTTTTGCCCATGCGGTTGGCGAAGGGTGTGATGTCGGTCATGGTTTCAGACGGCCTGAATGAGGATTGGGAAGGGTTTGGATTTTAACGCACTTGATGCCTTTTTGCTTGACCGTTGTCCATAAAATCTATATTATCCGCCGTTCGCCTTTTTATACGAAGCCATCGTCTTCCAACCTAAACCGCTGTTTCGGGCGCGTTTCTTTTATTGCTTGCTGATTTGCCAAGCCTTTCTATGCAGGTTGTCGTCGATGTTAACCACAAGCAAGATGCTTGCGACAACCCTGTAACTTCACATTTCCCGTATCGTTACTTTCCTTTGCTTCAGGTCGTCTGAAAACCGTTCAGACGTGCGCGTTGTTGTCTCTTTAGGATAGCCATGTCTATTAAATTTGCCGATTTGAACCTTGATAAAAACATCTTGTCCGCCGTGCGCAGCGAGGGTTACGAAAGCCCGACGCCAATTCAGGCGCAAGCCATTCCGTTTGCTTTGGAAGGCCGCGACATCATGGCTTCGGCGCAAACCGGCTCCGGCAAAACCGCCGCCTTCCTGCTGCCGACGTTGCAGCGGCTGACCAAACGCAGCGAGAAACCGGGCAAAGGCCCGCGCGCGTTGGTATTGACGCCGACCCGCGAATTGGCGGCGCAAGTTGAGAAAAACGCGCTGGCGTACGCCAAAAATATGCGTTGGTTCCGCACCGTCAGCATCGTCGGCGGCGCATCTTTCGGCTACCAAACCCGCGCCTTGAGCAAACCGGTTGACCTGATTGTCGCCACGCCGGGCCGTCTGATGGACTTGATGCAAAGCGGCAAAGTCGATTTCGCCCGCTTGGAAGTGCTGATTTTGGACGAAGCCGACCGTATGTTGGACATGGGTTTTATCGACGACATTGAAACCATCGTCGAAGCCACCCCGACCGACCGTCAGACTTTATTGTTCTCCGCCACTTGGGACGGCGCAGTCGGCAAACTCGCACGCAAACTGACGAAAAACCCTGAAATCATCGAAGTCGAGCGCGTGGACGACCAAGGCAAAATCGAAGAGCAGCTGCTGTACTGCGACGATATGCGCCACAAAAACCGCCTGCTCGACCACATCCTGCGCGATGCCAACATCGACCAATGCGTGATTTTCACGTCCACCAAAGCCATGACCGAAGTCATCGCCGATGATTTGTATGAAAAAGGTTTCGCCGCCAACTGCCTGCACGGCGACATGCCGCAAGGCTGGCGTAACCGCACGCTGATGGATTTGCGCAAAGGCCGCTGCAAAATTTTGGTTGCCACCGACGTTGCCGCACGCGGTATCGACGTGCCGACCATTACCCACGTCATCAACTACGACCTGCCGAAACAGGCGGAAGACTACGTTCACCGCATCGGCCGTACCGGACGGGCAGGGCGCACGGGTATTGCGATTACCTTCGCCGAAGTGAACGAATACGTCAAAGTACACAAAATCGAAAAATACATCGGCCGTAAATTGCCCGAGCTGACCGTCGAAGGCATGGAACCGACCCGCAAGCGCAAAGCCGCAGGCGGCAAGCCGAAAGGCAAAGGTGGCTGGGGCGATAGAAAATCCGGCGGCTGGCGCGGCGATAAGAAACCGGGCAAAGAAGGCTTCGGTGGCAAATCGCGCGGCGAAGGTTTCAAAAAAGAAGGATTTAAGAAAGGCGGCGAAGGCTTCAAAGGCAAACGTAAAGCCAACGATTCTTTCGGCTCGAAACCAAGCCGTCCAGCGAAAAGAGGCTGATGCTAAAGCCAAATCAATAGCGGGTAGTGGATTAAATTTAAATCAGGGCCAAGGCGAGGCAACGCCGTACTGGTTTAAAGTTAATCCACTATATGAAGAAACTTTGATACCGCGTTGCCTAACAAAAAGGTCGTCTGAAAATCGATTTCAGACGACCTTTTTATTATGATGAGACGAAGGAGAGTTTGAGACAGATGGGTTCAATACGCCATAAATTTATACCGGCTCATGCGCCCATTGAGGAAGCGTGGTTTTCTGTTTGCAAAATGCAAATAACCGCTGTCCGCTGAATTTCTCAAACATCAGCTCCACACCGCTTTGCAAGCGCAAAATCAGTGCGGAAGGTGTATCTATTTTGATAAAGTCGATGCGGTGCTGTACCAGTTTTGCAATAGTCGAATACAAATCAAGCTTGTCTGCATGATTGAAGAACCAGGGATTAAGACTTAACCAGCGTCCTCCGTTTAATGGCTCTCCGGGTTGGAAATCAGCACGGATTTGAGTAAGGCGGTCGTCTGAAAAATGCAGCTCAATATTGCCATAAAGCCAGATATTCCATCCCTTTTTCACTAAAAGCCCTTTAGGGACACATTCGGGGGCGGGGAACATTTGTAAAATCATTTCTGCAGTTTGTCCGATTTCCAGATAATCAAATCGGCCTGTGGTCAGAAAGTCAAACATATCGACAGAAATCGGAAAGTGGTAACGCATGGCAAGCTTCAGACGAGGTAGGAAGAATGGCGTTATATTAGTTCAAAAGTCAAATGCAATCAATTCTTATTTCTATTTTTAGTTGATTTCACTATTTGAGGACATTTCATTTTTTGTACAATTTAAAATTAAGATACTCTCATTAATACCGTCATTTCCGCATAGGTAGGAATATGAAAGTTTGAAATAGCAGCAAACTCTGAATATTTTTATAAAACCAAGTTGTTTTCGCGGGGAAAGTCCAAGCTACAGATAAAAGAAGGTCGTCTGAAATTTTTCAGACGACCTTTTATTCCCATCAGGGCAATTAACGGCTGCGTTCGATAAAACGGTAATAGGTTTCGCCGTCTTGGACGTAACCCAATTCCACACGGGCAATTTCAGAAATCGCTTCTTGACCGTTCGCCAAATCATCGACTTCCGCAGCAAGGAACTGGTTGCGCAAAGTGAGCGTCTGGTTTTTTTCCTCCTGCACGGAAAGTTGTTCCTGCAATTCTTCCGTATGCCCGATACTGCCTTTTCCAAACCAAAGGCTGTATTGGCAGTAAGCAAGCGCGATGGATAAAACAACAGTTACCCACTTCATACATCAATACCTTTTCTTATTTGCCCAGTTGATAGAATGCGGCTTTGCCGGGGTAGTAGGCAGCTTCTGCCAATTCTTCCTCGATACGCAGCAGTTGGTTGTATTTCGCCATGCGGTCGGAGCGGCTCAATGAACCGGTTTTGATCTGCATACAGTTGGTAGCGACTGCCAAGTCGGCAATGGTGCTGTCTTCAGTTTCGCCCGAACGGTGGCTCATTACGCTGGCGTAACGGCTGCGTTTTGCCAAGTCAACCGCTTGCAAGGTTTCGCTCAAAGTACCGATTTGGTTGACTTTGACCAGCAATGCGTTTGCCACGCCTTTTTCGATGCCTTCGGCAAGGATTTTCGGATTGGTTACGAACAAGTCGTCGCCAACCAGTTGTACTTTGTTGCCGAGTTTTTCGGTGAGAAGTTTCCAGCCGTCCCAGTCGTTTTCATCCATACCGTCTTCGATGGAGATAATCGGGAATTCGTTAACCAAGCCCTCAAGGTATTCGGCAAATTCTGCGCTGGTGTAAGAACGGCCTTCGGCTTCCAAGTGGTATTTGCCGTCTTTGTAGAACTCGCTGGATGCGCAGTCCAAAGCAAACAAGACATCATCGCCTGCTTTGTAACCAGCGGCTTCGGTTGCTTCAACCATCAGTTGCAGGGCTTCTTTGTGGCTGTTCAGGTTAGGTGCGAAACCGCCTTCATCTCCGACAGTAGTCGGGAAGCCTTTACCGTCGCACAGTTTTTTCAGCGCGTGGAAAATTTCGGCGCCGCAGCGCAGGGCTTCGCGGAAGGATTTTGCGCCGACAGGCATAATCATAAATTCTTGAATGTTCAGGCTGTTATTGGCATGTTCGCCGCCGTTGATAACGTTCATCATCGGAACAGGCAAAGCCATAGGACCGGCGCCGCCCAAGTAACGGTAAAGCGGCAGGCCTGAATCTTCGGCAGCTGCGCGGGCAACAGCCATAGAAACCGCCAAAGTAGCGTTCGCACCCAAATTGCCTTTGTTTTCAGTGCCGTCCAGCTCGATCATGATTTTGTCGATGTAGGACTGTTCGTTGGCATCGATACCGATCAGGGCTTGGGCAATTTGGTTGTTGACGTGTTCAACTGCTTTCAATACGCCTTTGCCGGAGTAGCGGGATTTGTCGCCGTCGCGAAGTTCCAAAGCCTCTTTTTGACCGGTAGACGCACCGCTCGGTACGGCGGCACGGCCCATTACGCCGGACTCCAGCAATACATCGCATTCTACGGTGGGGTTGCCGCGTGAATCCAAAATCTCGCGGGCAAAAATATCAACGATTGCGCTCATAAATATTCTCCAAATGAGGATGAAAAAAGAAAAGTAGCTTTGTTACATTTCAGACGACCTGTGAGTGTCGCTGAAAACACATCAACGGCGATTATACCGATGGTGGTATTGGAATTACGATGAAACCGACTTTAAGTTTGTTTCACGTCAACATCGGTTTTGCACAAAAAATAATATCTGCTCAAGCAGCCTCGCATTTTAACAGTTTTTGAGGTTTCAGGGCAGGGGAGCTTGCTGAGAATGCTTTGTTTTAGGCAGGAAGGTCGTCTGAAAAACGATTCGAATGAGCATTTAACCAACCGATAATATTCAATATCTTTTCGAATTTTGAGATAAATGAGGATTTTTTAAGGGCTTGGAGAGCAGCATTGTCTAATCTGTGATAGCCGCTGCTTTCAATAATGCGAACCATGTTTGAGTGACTATTTAAAGCCCTTACGCCGAGAATGGCTTGTCCTTTCTCTCCATTTTCTAGGAAATAAACAGGATATTTGGGAACAGGTATATGGGCAACTTTGTTGAAAAAGCAAAATCGGTATCAAAATTTCCGGGTATTTATCATCGTGTAAAAAAATAACAAAGGCCCTGCAAAATTTTGTCAAGTTTGGCATTTAAATGCTATAATGCCGTGCATCTTGCACAAACTGAAAGACTGAGCATCATGCGTATCGTAGAAAAAGCCTATACTTTCGACGATGTTTTGTTGGTTCCTGCACATTCAACCGTGCTGCCACGAGACGTTAAACTTCAAACCAAGCTCACCCGCGAAATCACGCTCAACCTCCCCTTACTTTCCGCCGCAATGGACACCGTTACCGAAGCACGCCTCGCCATTTCCATGGCGCAAGAAGGCGGTATCGGCATTATCCATAAAAACATGACGCCTGAAATGCAGGCGCGTGCCGTTTCCAAAGTGAAACGCCACGAGAGCGGCGTAGTGAAAGACCCGGTAACGGTTGCCCCAACGACGCTCATCCGCGAAGTATTGGAAATGCGCGCGCAACGCAAACGCAAAATGTCCGGCCTGCCCGTCGTCGAAAACGGCAAAGTAGTAGGTATCGTTACCAACCGCGACCTGCGTTTTGAAAACCGCCTCGACCTGCCCGTTTCCGCCATCATGACCCCGCGCGAACGCTTGGTTACCGTCCCCGAAGGCACAAGCATCGACGAAGCGCGCGAACTGATGCACGAACATAAAGTCGAGCGCGTTTTGGTCTTGAACGAAAAAGACGAGCTTAAAGGCTTGATTACCGTAAAAGATATTTTGAAAACCACCGAGTTTCCGAATGCCAACAAAGACTCCGAAGGCCGTTTGCGTGTAGGTGCGGCTGTCGGCACCGGCGGCGACACCGAAGAGCGCGTAAAAGCCTTGGTCGGAGCAGGAGTCGACGTCATCGTCGTCGATACTGCACACGGCCATAGCCAAGGTGTTATCGAGCGCGTGAAATGGGTGAAAGAAACCTATCCGCACATACAAGTCATCGGCGGCAATATCGCAACCGCCAAAGCCGCTTTGGATTTGGTCGCAGCAGGAGCAGACGCCGTCAAAGTCGGTATCGGACCGGGTTCGATTTGTACCACCCGTATTGTTGCGGGCGTAGGCGTACCGCAACTGACCGCCATTCACAATGTTGCCGAAGCCCTCAAAGGTACCGGCGTTCCGCTGATTGCCGACGGCGGCATCCGCTTCTCTGGCGACATCGCCAAAGCTCTGGCAGCAGGCGCATACAGCGTCATGCTTGGCGGTATGTTTGCCGGTACGGAAGAAGCACCGGGCGAAATCGAACTCTACCAAGGCCGCTCGTACAAATCCTACCGAGGCATGGGTTCTCTGGGGGCAATGAGCCAAGGTTCCGCCGACCGCTACTTCCAAGATAAAACCGACAGCACCGACAAATACGTCCCCGAAGGCATTGAAGGCCGCGTTCCCTACAAAGGTCCGATTGTGAACATCATTCATCAACTGACCGGCGGCCTGCGTTCCAGCATGGGCTATTTGGGCTGCGCCAATATCGAAGAAATGCACGAAAAAGCGGAATTTGTCGAAATCACTTCCGCAGGCATGAGCGAATCCCACGTTCACGATGTTCAAATTACCAAAGAAGCGCCGAACTATCACCGCTAAGGTAAAGTGAAAAGAGGTCGTCTGAAAGTTTCAGACGACCTCTTTCTATTGTTTGAATAATGCCCTAAAAATCAGATTGCTTCACCGTTCTGCTTAGCCTCCAGAAGCTCCCAGCGTTCCAATTTTTCCAAGAGCAGTGTTTCGATTTCTTCGGCACGGTTTTGCAATGCGCCGGCTTTTTCGTAATCTTTGAAAATTTCAGGATCGGAAAGTTGCGCGTTGATTTCCGCCTGTTCGGTTTCCAAGGCGGCGATTTCGTCGGGCAGGGCGTCGAGTTCGCGCTGTTCTTTGTAGGAAAGTTTGACCGTGCGGTTGGCTTTGGGTTTGGCTTTTTCCGGTTCTGCGGTTGTTTTCGGCGCGGAGGTCGTCTGAATTTTCTCTTCGCGTGATTTTGCGTCGATGTAGTCCTGATAGCCGCCGATGTATTCTTTCAGACGACCTTGTCCTTCGAAAACAATGCTTTGGGTAATCACGTTATCAAGGAACATACGGTCGTGCGAGACGAGGAATACCGTGCCTTGGTAATCGCGCAGCAGGTCTTCGAGCAGCTCTTGGGTGTTGATGTCCAAATCGTTGGTCGGTTCGTCCAAGACCAGGATATTGGCGGGGCGGGTAAAAAGTTTTGCCAGCAGGAGGCGGTTGCGTTCGCCGCCGGAGAGCGATGAGACGGGGCTTTGCGCGCGGGCAGGGTGGAATAGGAAATCTTCCAAATAGCTCATGACGTGTTTTTTCTTGCCGCCGACTTCGACGTAATCGTTGCCTTGGCCGAGCGTGTAAAACACGGTGTCGTTTTCGTTCAGCGCGCTGCGGAATTGGTCGAAATAGGCGACTTCCTGCTTGCTGCCGATGCGGATTCTGCCGTAGGTCGGCTGCAATTCGCCCAGAATCAGCTTGAGGAAGGTGGTTTTGCCGATGCCGTTAGGGCCGATTAAGCCGATTTTGTCGCCGCGCTGCAAGATGGCGGAGAATTTGTCCATGATGACTTTGTCGCCGTAGGCAAACGAGGCATGTTCCAGTTCGGCAATGATTTTGCCGCTTTTCTCGCCGCTGTCGAGTTTGAAGTTGACCTGTCCCTGCACGTTGCGGCGTTCGGCACGCTGGCGGCGCAGTTCTTCCAAACGGCGCACGCGGCCTTCGTTGCGGGTACGGCGCGCTTCGATGCCTTTGCGTATCCACGCTTCTTCCTGCGCGTGGAATTTGTCGAAGAGGCGGTTGTGTTCCGCTTCAACCGCCAATTCCTGCGCTTTTTTTTCGCTGTATTTGGAGAACGAGCCGGGATAGGAACGCAGGATGCCGCGGTCGAGTTCGACGATGCGCGTGGCAATGTTGTCCAGAAAACGGCGATCGTGGGTAATCACGACCAGGCTGCCTTCAAACGCTTTGAGCAGGTTTTCCAGCCAGATAATCGCGTCGATGTCCAAATGGTTGGTCGGTTCGTCCAGCAGCAATACGTCGGGCTTCTGCACCCAAGCCTGCGCCAAGGCGACGCGTTTTTTCTGCCCGCCGGAGAGGTTGCCGATTTTTTCATTTTCCGGCAAACCGAGTTCGCCCAAAGTCTGCTTCACTGCCGCATCCAGCTTCCAACCGTCCTTCGCTTCGATTTCAAGCTGCAATTCGTTGAGTTCTTTTAATAAGGTTTCACTTGAACTATTTTCCAACTCATGGCTGACGCGGTGGTAACGGCGCAGCAGGTCGCGGATTTCGCCCAAGCCTTCGGCGACGGTGTCGAATACGGTGGCTTCTTTGTCGAAAAACGATTCCTGCGGCACATAAACGATTTTGAGGTTGTTTTGAACGATAATCTGCCCGTCGTCGAGCTTCTGCACGCCGGCGAGGATTTTTAGAAACGAAGATTTACCCGCGCCGTTGCGGCCGATTAAGCCGATTTTTTCGCCGCTGTCGAGTTGGAAGGAAGTTTTGTCGAGCAGGGCGACATGGCCGACGGCAAAGGAAGCGTTTTCTACGGATAAGATGTTCATAAGGCAGATTGAGAAAGATGAAAGGGTATGGATTTTAAACGATTTTGAAGGTTTCTTTGAAATCAAGCAAAAAGGTCGTCTGAAAAACGAAAATCCGTTTTCAGACGACCTTTTTTATATCAGGCTTCGGGCAGTTCCATGTCTAAAACGGTTTGCTCCTGCTTGGCGCGGAAATCGGCAAGTTTTTGCGCCAGCTTGAGATCTTCGTTGGCAAGCAGCGAGATAGCGAACAGGGCGGCGTTGGTGGCTCCTGCTTCGCCGATGGCAAAAGTGGCAACGGGAACGCCTTTGGGCATTTGCACGATGGAGAGCAGGGAGTCTTCGCCTCGCAGGTATTTGCTGGGTACGGGAACGCCCAATACGGGGACGGTGGTTTTGGCGGCAACCATGCCGGGCAGGTGTGCCGCGCCGCCCGCACCGGCGATGATGGCTTTGATGCCGCGTTCACGGGCGGTTTCAGCGTATTCGAACATTAAATCGGGGGTGCGGTGTGCGGACACGACGCGGGCTTCGTATTCGACGCCGAACTTTTTGAGAAACTGCGCTGCCTGCTGCATGACGGGCCAGTCGCTGTTGCTGCCCATGATGATGCCGATTTTGGCCATATTTGCTCCTATTGTATAAAACATTATTCAATGAATGATTTCAGACGACCTTCGAATAGGGGGGAGATCGTCTGAAAAGTTATCGTTGCTTGATACTGATAGCGGCACGTTTGGCAGCTTCGCTATCGGGATAGCTCTGTATCAGCTTGCGCCATGTGTTGCGGGCGATGTCTTTCTGTTGCAGCTTGTATTGGCATTGTCCGATGCTGAAAAGCGCGTCGGGGGCTTGCGGGCTGTTGCGGAAGCGGTTGGCGTAGCGGCCGCCGATTTCGATGACGGATTCGCAGTGGCCCATGCGCTGCTGGCTTTGCAGCAACAGATACATATTGCGGCGCGCAATATCGCTGCCGTTACCGCCGTCGGCTTCCTTCAGAATGGCTGCCGCCGCCCGATAATTCCCGTTGCGGTAGTATTTGGACGCACGCTCGTAAAGACGGGTTTCGTTTAGGGTAAGCGAATCTGTTTCAGTCGGTACAGTACCGCCGTTCTCCAGATAATGTTTTTTGAGTTTCTGGTCGTCTAAGCGTTGCGACACGGTTTTCTTAGCAGGACGGGAGTGGATTTTGTTTTGCTGCTCGATTTGCTGCAAACGAAGGTTTACTGCCTCCATTTCCCGCTCGATGCGTGCAACCTGTACGCCCAAATGGTCGATTTGTGTCTGTTCGTCGAGCTTGGGATAGGGGATGGATACTTTCTGCGGGCTATCGGGAATATCCGGCAGCGAGAAAGTATCGTCTGAAGACGGGGATGAAACGGAAGTACAGGCGGCGGTAAAGGCAATGGGAAGCAGTCGGATAAGCAGGTTTGTTTTCATCGGTTTATTTTTTCAATAGAAGGGTCAATCCGTCGCCGACGGGTAGGGTAATGGGAACGATACGTTTATCTTCGGGCAGGCTGCGGTTGAATGTTTGCAGTATTTTCAAGCTGGGAGGGGAGTGTTCGTCGCCCTCATGCAAGACCCTGCCGTTCAGCAAAACATTGTCGATGGCGATAATGCCGCCCTTACGCACAAGCTTCAGGCAACGTTCGAAATATTGCGGGGTAGGGGGCTTGTCCGCATCTATCAGGGCCAGGTCGTAACTTTCCGCTTCGCCTTGCGCTATCAGGTCGTCCAAAGTCAAAAGGGCGGGTTGCAGGTGCAGTGAAATTTTGTGTTCCACCCCTGCCGCTCGCCAAGTTTCGCGCGCTATGTCGGTAAATGTTACGTTGATGTCGCAGGCGGTAACTTTGCCATGCTCGGGCAATGCAAGCGCGACGGCGGTGCTGCTGTATCCTGTAAACACGCCGATTTCCAAATATTTTTCGACACGGATAAGCTGCGCCAACCAAGAAAGTAGGGCGGCTTGTTCGCGGGCGATAGCCATATTGCCCAATCGGTGGGAAAGCATGCGCTCACGCAATGCGGCAAGGACGGGATGCTCCGCCTGTCCGATGGTATTGAGGTAGTCCTGTAGTCCGGCAGGTGTGTTGGATGTGCGGACGGTCATTTCGGCACGATCAGTCTTGATAGTATGTATAGGGTTTTTTAGCGACTTTGGCAGCCTCAAACTCTGCCTGCTCTTGCGGATTTAATTCGACATCCCAAAGCAGGTGGCGGTTTTCGAGGCGTTGCGTTTCCAGTTGCGGATTGTCTTCGATAAGTTTGTCGAGAAACTGGGTGGCTTCGGATTTGTAGTGGTACATTTTTGTACGCTCCGTGGGGATAGGGTCGTAAAAGACGGGTTTTGTTATACGGTGATATTATAGCGGATAATCCTAATGCAAAGGTCGTCTGAAAACCTATTTTGTGTTTTCAGACGACCTTTTTTCAGACGACCTTAAAAGAAGTAATTCGCCAGCAGCAAACCGAATACCAAGCTAAACGCCATGCTCAAGAGGCCAGGGATCATAAAGCTGTGGTTGAAAATGAATTTGCCGATTTTGGTTGAGCCTGTGCTGTCAAAATCAATCGCCGCGATAATCGGACCGTAGTTCGGAATGAAGAAATAGCCGTTCACCGCGACAAACGTACCGATGATAATCGGAGCGGGAATGCCCAGCGAAATACCGATGGGAAACAGCGTTGCGACGGTCGCCCCTTGGCTGTTGACCAAGACGGACAAAACGAACAGGGCAAATGCAAAAGTCCACGGCGCAGTTTCAACCAGATGCGATACGGTTTCTTTGACTTCAGCCAGATGACCGTGCATCAGCGTGTCGCCCAGCCATGCCACGCCGAATACGGCGATAACGGCGCGCATACCCGCATGAAATACCGAGCCTTTGGTAATCGCGTTACCATCCGGTTTACACAGCAGGATAATCAGCGCGGCAGCAGAAAGCATGACGATTTCGATGGCGTGCGCCATGCCCATCAGTTTCGGGCCCTCGTCCGTTTGAAAGGTCGGGCGCAACTCGGGGACGGCACCCATCACGACCACCAGCAACGCAGCAGCAAGGAAAATCCCAACCGAAAGTTTCGCCTCTTTGCTGACGGGCGCATTGGATACTTCAGTCGAATCTTTTTCGTTAGCTTCTACATATTCCGGGTCTCTCAGCAACGCCTGATAATGCGGGTCATCTTTCAACTCTTTGCCGAGCTTGTTGACGAATATGCAGGCAAGGCCGATACCTAAAATAGTTGAAGGAACAGTCACTTTCAGCACATCGGCCATCGTGATGTGTTGCGGTTCAAGGTAGGTCACGCAGGCGACGACCGCGGCCGCAATCGGGCTGGCAATAATGGCGAATTGCGACGCGATGACCGCCATCGTCAACGGACGCGACGGGCGGATACCGTTGCGGCGGCTGACTTCGGCAATGACGGGCAATACCGAATAAGCGACGTGTCCCGTGCCTGCCAATACGGTAAACAGGTATGTGACCGCAGGTGCGATGAAGGTGATGTATTTCGGATTGCGGTGTAAAACGCGGGTGGCGATTTTAATCATGTAGTCCAAGCCGCCGCTTGCCTGCATCGATGCGGCAGCGGAAACGACCGCCATAATCATCAGCATCACATCAATCGGCGGACTGGTCGGCTCAAGATGGAAACCGAAGGCCAAAACCGCCAGCCCGATACCGCCGAGCACGCCCAAGCCGATGCCGCCGACCTGCGCGCCGATTAAGATACACACCAGTACGATGGCAAACTGGATAAAAAACATTGTGGACATGAACACTCCGTAATTTGAGGATGTAAAGCAAATATCAGCTTCAGGCTGGTCAAACCAATACCGATGGAGCAAATATTCAATATTTTCAACAGACAAAAAAGAGGATGAAGTCATTTGCCCATAAAATACAAAAACTTCATCTTTTAATATGACGGGAATTATAAATCAGGCAGATAAGCTTAACAATATTTTACTGTAATAAAAATACATTTATTTTACTTGGCTGGTACTTTTCAGACGACGTTTACGGATATTATGCTGTATGATTCGCCAAGTTCTTCCATCATTACGTTAAACTCACTTTACCCTATAAAATGACAATATGAAATCCATCTCCATCTGGCTGGTAATATTAGCGGGCGCGCTTGGTCTGTTTTATTACCAGCAAAATCGCTATTTCTTTTCAGACGACCTTATCCACCCGCAAGCCGGTCAAGACCGTTCGTCCGTAGAATCTTTAAGCGGCTTGGGTTACCTTAATTTTTTGCGTGCCGCTGCCGGTTTGAATCCCCTGTCGAATTCCCCGGTATTGGAACGCTCAGCCCGCAGGCACGCCAAATATCTGCTGATCAATCCTGAAGACGGCCATGACGAAAAACATCGAAACAATCAGTTTTATACGGGATACAAGCCCTCCGACCGCGCCCGCGAGGCAGGCTATTATTTCGATGGGGTTCATGAAAACATCAGCACGGGCGAGTACCGCCATCAGGATGGATTTAAAAGCACGCTTGTCCTGCACGAGCAAACCGATGCCCTGATGACAGCCATTTACCACCGTTTTTCTTTGCTTGATCAAAATATTGACGAGGCGGGCGTAGCTGTTGAGCATGGCAACGGAAAAACCGCCGTCGTTTTCAATCAAGGCAACCGGGAATTCAATCATTGGTGTTCGTTAGGGCGATCCTATCCGGAAGCGGACCGCCGTTTCTATAAAAATTCTTGTTTTAACGGCTCTATCGTTTACGCCGACGAAATTAAAAATCAAACAAAATCAGCGTATATCGCTTATCCGAAGGGAAATTTTGCCGCGCCGGATTTTTACGGCGAACATCCCGATCCCATGCCCGGTTATGAATTTACCGGAAATCCTGTCAGCATTGCATTTTCAGACGACGGGGGAGAAGTCAAGATGCTGTCGTTCAAACTTTATCAAGGCAAAAACGAAATCGACAAAACCAAAATTTTGGATAAATACACAGATCCAAACGGACAGTTGACCGACAAACAATTTGCGCTTTTCCCGCTATCGCCGCTCGAATACGACACTACCTACCGCGCCGTGTTCGAATACAGCCAAAACGGTAAAAAACAGAAAGCAGAATGGACATTCAAAACCAAAAAGCCCGATTATCCCTATTTTGTCGTCAATGGCGGAGAAACGCTTGCCGTCAAACCAGATAACATTTATTTCATCCATTGGAAAAATCACTGGTGTCTTCGCGAATGCGAGAAAATCACATTCCGCCCGCGAGGTGATGCAAAGCTTGAGGTTTTGGAACGCAAACCCGGAGGCTTCCTCGTGCGCCTCAAAGGAAAAACCGGCACAGCCGTGCGCCTAATGCCGAATGAAGAAACAGAAAAAGCAGTTGTCCTGTTTATCGAGTAAGCCAGATAAAGCAAAAGCCAAAAGGTCGTCTGAAACAGGCGTTTTCGTTTCAGACGACCTTTTATCGAAATTAGCCTGCAAAACTGATAGAATGACCCGACTTCAAGTTCAGCAACCCTTGCGCAACCATGAGCCGTCATCACAAAATCAATGCCAATACCCGCTATGCCTTCATTTCTATCGCTTTAATGGTTTCGGCGTTTTTAATATTTGCAGGACTGATGATGTTGCCTTTGGGCTTAAACGGACAGATGAGGATAAATCTGATACGCCTGTCCCTTTATTCAATTTTGCTGTTTGCTGCGGCCGGGGGCGTTTTTTCCATCAGAGTTGCGTGGCTGCGTAAAAAATCCGGAGTATGACTGTGAACGAAAACAACCTTATTCCGACGGAAATCCGTCTGTCGAAAGACCGAGTATTGCTGACGCTGCGTTACGATGCCGATGAAAAACCACTTTCCGCAGAGTTTTTGCGTGTTTATTCGCCCAGTGCGGAAGTGCGCGGACACGGCGTAGGGCAGGAGGTTTTACAAACCGGAAAGGCAAGCGTTACCGTTACTGATTTGGAGCCGGTCGGTAATTATGCCTTGAAAATCACTTTTTCAGACGGCCACAACAGCGGCCTGTACGACTGGGCCTATCTGCACAAACTGGCACACGATCACGACGCACTTTGGACGGACTACCTGCGCCGTATGGAGCTGGCTGGTGCGTCCCGTGTCCCTTCTCCTGACGATTTGAATACCGAATCGAAATCCGGCCATACCTGTGGCAGCGGAGGTTGTGGCGGAAGACATTGACGAAAAGGTCGTCTGAAAAGATGGAACTGAAATTTTTAGGTACCGGAGCGGGCTACACACAACGTTACCTGTTACTCAACAGCCGCTCGTTTTAAGGTGGGATAGGCGAAAAATATATTTCCCACGTCGAAAGCGATTGGCGATTTCTTCGACGTATTCAATATCTGAATTCATATTATTTTAATTTTAAATTTCAAAAGGCAGGCAACATGAGCAACCACAAAACCCATTTTGGTTTCAGTACCGTAGATGAGAACGAAAAAGCAGGCAAAGTAGCCGAAGTATTCCATTCGGTAGCGAAAAACTATGACATTATGAACGATGTGATGTCCGGCGGCCTGCACCGTGTTTGGAAGCATTTCACCATTAATACCGCACGCTTGAAAAAAGGAGACAAAGTATTGGATATTGCCGGCGGTACGGGCGATTTGTCTCGCGGCTGGGCCAAACGCGTGGGTAAAGAGGGCGAAGTTTGGCTGACCGATATCAATTCTTCGATGCTGACCGTCGGACGCGACCGACTGCTCAACGAAGGCCTGATTCTGCCCGTGTCGCTGGCTGATGCGGAAAAGCTGCCATTCCCCGATAACTATTTCAATCTGGTTTCTGTCGCCTTCGGTCTGCGCAACATGACGCACAAAGATGCCGCGCTGAAAGAGATGTACCGCGTGTTGAAACCGGGCGGCACGCTGCTGGTATTGGAGTTTTCCAAAGTCTACAAACCACTGGAAGGGGTGTACGACCTGTATTCCTTCAAGCTGCTACCGGTCATGGGCAAACTGATTGCGAAAGATGCCGACAGCTATCAATATCTCGCCGAATCCATCCGTATGCATCCCGATCAAGAAACTTTGAAACAGATGATGCTGGACGCGGGGTTCGACAGTGTGGATTATCATAATATGAGCGCGGGTATCGTGGCGCTGCACAAAGGCGTAAAGTTCTAAGAGCGTGTTCATAGTCTTCGTAGCAGG
>NZ_KV789581.1:0-6068 GCF_001807625.1 Neisseria sp. HMSC03D10 | reverse complement strand
ACGTCGTACTGGTTTAAAGTTAATCCACTATAATTGTCAAACCCAAAAACATAATAAAGGTCAGATATGAGTGATAGAGGTCAACTGTTTGTCGCCCCTCCGTTTGAAAACCACAGCCCGCTGACTTGGTATCAGGCGGCAGCTGAACAACCGAATTTCATCCGCGATGAAGCACAGGCGCGGGCGATTGAATATTTGGATCGTTTGTGGACGGAACTGATGATGTTCAAACGCAAACGCAATCGTTTCCTAGGGCGCAGCCTGCGCTCTCCCCAAGTACCGAAAGGTCTGTATTTTTATGGCGGTGTGGGTCGCGGTAAAAGTTTCTTGATGGATGCTTTTTTCGGCTGTTTGCCATACCGCCGCAAACGCCGTGTCCACTTTCATGCCTTTATGGCGGAAATCCATAAGCGTTTGAAAGACTTGAAAAGTGAAGCCAATCCTTTAAAAGCAGTTGCTGCTGAGATTGCCAAAGAGACCCGCGTATTGTGTTTTGACGAATTTCACGTCAGCGATATTGCGGATGCGAT
The DNA here is from genome assembly GCF_001807625.1 of Neisseria sp. HMSC03D10. NCBI lineage: Bacteria > Pseudomonadati > Pseudomonadota > Betaproteobacteria > Neisseriales > Neisseriaceae > Neisseria > Neisseria sp. HMSC03D10. The sequence goes on along the minus strand of NZ_KV789581.1, from coordinate 5,538 downwards.
GATTCTGGGCCGCCTACTGGAAAACTTGTTGAGCGAAGGCGTGGTTTTGGTGGCAACTTCCAACTACGCCCCGTCCGAGCTTTATCCCCAAGGTCAAAACAGAAGCAGTTTTCTGCCGACCATCGCGCTGATTGAATCCAGCCTGACCGTCTTAAATGTTGACGGGGGGGAAGACTACCGCCTGCGCACTTTACGTCCTGCCGAGATTTTCTTCGTTCCCAACAATGAAGAAAACGAGCAGAAATTGGCTGATTTGTTTAAAGAAATGGCGGGAATTTCCGAATTGAATCCCGGTGTCAGCGTAATACACGGGCGTGAAATTCCACATAAAGCCCACTCCGACCGCGCCATTTGGTTCGATTTCCGCGCTTTATGCTTTGGTCCGCGTTCGCAAGCCGATTACCTCTATTTGGCCGAACATTATGAAATGGTGTTCGTATCAGGATTGGAACGCCTGACGCCGCAGGAAAAAGCCGAAGCGCGCCGCCTTACATGGCTGATTGACGTATTGTACGATTTCCGAGTAAAACTCTGTGCCACCAGTGCGGTAAGCGTAAACGATATTTATGTCGAAGGCGATTTCGCCGAAGAATTTACCCGTACTGCCAGCCGTATGGTGGAAATGCAATCGGAAGTTTATTTGGAGCAACCGCATCTGACGTTAAAAAATAAGATTCAGGAGAAGAAAAAAGAGTGGCTTTCCCCAAAGTATACTGAAATTTGATAAAATAACACTTCATTTTCCCCAACCTCAGATTATTGCACAACGCAATAAAAACAAGGACATAATATGGCTATTGAGCGCACGATCTCCATCGTTAAACCCGATGCTGTAGGTAAAAATGTAATCGGCAAAATTTACAGCCGTTTTGAAGAAAACGGACTGCGTATTGTCGCCGCCAAAATGAAGCACCTCAGCGTGCGCGAAGCCCAAGAGTTTTATGCTGTCCATAAAGAGCGTCCTTTTTACGACAGCTTGGTTGCCTTTATGACCAGCGGTCCTGTCATGATTCAGGTGTTGGAAGGTGAAAATGCCGTTGCAAAAAACCGTGAACTGATGGGCGCGACCAACCCTGCGGAAGCCGCTCCCGGTACGATACGTGCCGATTTTGCCGAATCTCTCAGCGTAAACGCCGTACATGGTTCTGACAGTCTGGAAAACGCAGCAATCGAGATTGCCTACTTCTTCAGCCAAAGTGAAATCTGCCCGCGTTAACGATAGATACCGTTCGAACGTCCGACCGGTTCGGGTGTTTGGACGGTTTTGTCGATATTGTTTGTCTCAATCTGTTTTCAGACGACCTTTCTAAAATGGAGGTCGTCTGAAAATATGATAGAAGGAGCTTGGAAATAAAAGCTGTTTGCTCAACAAGATTCAGGACATGTTCAAACCCACTATGCAACGTCCTAATCCGCCGGATTTGCAAGATTTATCAAGACAGCCTTTATTAAAAGCTTTACCAAGAAATAAACCACATGAAAACCAATCTGCTGAATTACGATTTAAACGGACTGACCCATCATTTTGCTGAGATGGGCGAAAAACCGTTCCGCGCCAAACAAGTCATGCGCTGGATCCACCAAGCCGGTGCGCAAAGTTTCGATGAAATGACCGATTTGGCAAAATCCCTGCGCCTGAAACTCAACGAACAGGCAAGCGTGGATGTGCCCAAACTGATGATGGCGCAAGAATCCACCGATGGGACGCGCAAATGGCTGTTGGATGTAGGAACGGGCAACGGTGTGGAAACGGTGTTTATTCCCGAAGCAGAACGCGGTACGTTGTGTATTTCCTCGCAAGTCGGCTGCGCATTGGAATGCACCTTCTGTTCTACCGGCCGCCAAGGTTTCAACCGTAATCTGACCGCTGCCGAAATCATTGGGCAACTGTGGTGGGCAAATAAAGCAATGGGCGTTACGCCGAAAAACGAACGCGTGATTTCCAATGTAGTCATGATGGGCATGGGCGAACCAATGGCGAACTTTGATAATGTCGTTACTGCGCTGAGCATTATGCTGGACGATCATGGCTACGGCCTCAGCCGCCGCCGCGTTACCGTTTCCACATCGGGTATGGTGCCGCAAATGGACAGGCTGCGCGATGCGATGCCTGTTGCGCTGGCAGTATCCCTTCATGCTTCCAACGACGAAGTACGCGATCAAATCGTTCCGCTGAATAAAAAATATCCGTTGAAAGAGTTGATGGCGGCATGCCAACGTTATTTGGTCAAAGCACCAAGAGATTTCATTACTTTTGAATACGTTATGTTGGACGGAATCAATGATAAAGCGCAACATGCGCGCGAACTGATTGAGCTGGTAAAAGACGTACCGTGCAAATTCAATCTGATTCCATTCAATCCTTTCCCCAATTCCGGCTACGAACGCTCTACCAATGAAAATATCCGCGTTTTCCGCGATATTTTGCAGCAGGCAGGATTCGTGGTAACCGTCCGCAAAACACGTGGCGACGATATTGACGCAGCTTGCGGTCAATTGGCAGGACAAGTACAAGATAAAACACGCCGCCAACAAAAATGGCAGCAGATTTTGGTTGAACAACAGAGCTGATTATGAAACTGAACATTTGGCAACCCATTATTTTAACTTTGGTTTTGGGCGCATGCGCCGGCCCGAAAGGTCCAAGCAGAGCGGAACGTGCAACACAAGTCGCCAATATCAAAACCCAGTTGGCTATCGAATACATGCGCGGGGGCGATTACCGTCAAGCAACGGTAAGCATTGAAGAGGCATTGAAAGCGGACAGCAGCAATGAAGATGCATGGCTGGTTCGCGCACAAATTTATCAATATCTTAAAGTTCGCGAAAAGGCGCAAGAAAGCTTCCAAAAAGCCCTATCTTTGAAACCTGACAATGCGGAAATCAATAATAACTACGGCTGGTTCTTGTGCAGCGAGATGAATAATCCCGCCCAGTCCATCAGTTATTTTGACAAAGCCCTGGCCGATCCGACTTATCCTTCTCCGTTTATCGCCAACCTCAACAAGGGCATTTGCAGCGCGAAGATGGGACAATATTCGCTGGCAGAAGCTTATCTCGAACGCTCTTTGGCTGCGCAACCTCAATTCCCGCCTGCGTTTAAAGAACTGGCAAGAACCAAAATGCTGGCAGGCAATTTAAACGAAGCGGACTATTATTTCCGTCAATACCAAAGCAAAGTCGATGTCTTGCAGGCAGATGATTTGCTGCTGGGTTGGAAATTGGCGACTGCTTTGGGCAATAGCCAGGCAGCCTACGAATACGAAGCCCAGTTAAGGGCAAACTTCCCCTATTCGGAACAATTACAGGCAGTAACCACAGGTAAGTAACCACATGGAAAATCAAAAGAAAAACGAATACGACATTCAAGCTGCCAAATCATTGGGTGATGAGCTGGGACAACTCAGACACAAATCAGGTTGGGATATTGACGAAGTAGCACGACGGTTGAAACTGTCTGCCGAACAAATTGAAGCACTTGAAAAAGGAGACTATTCTTTCTTTTCAGGATTGGTCTTCGTTATGGGCTATCTGCGTTCTTATGCCCGTCTGTTGAAAATCGATGAAGCAACCATTACAGGTCGTCTGAAAGCCATTTCCGCGCCGGAAGAAGACCATGTCTATCTGGTAGATCGCAAACAAAATACTGGCTTAAACTACCAAGATGGTGAAAAAGTCGGCTTTCCCAAATGGGTCTTGGGCGTGGCAGCACTCATCCTGCTTGGCGGCGGTATTTATGTTTGGCAAAGCAAGTCCAATCATGAAAACGAACAACAAGTCGCGCAAAACAGCGATGCAGTACGTAACAGTATGCAGACGCCGGATTTGAAAAAAGAAAATGTTGCCGTTTCCAATATGGCAGAAAACGGCAAACAAGAAATATCCAATGCCGAAAAAGCAGCTTCAAGTGTCGCCGCATCCGAAGCAGCGGCATCCGAACCTGAAGTCAAAGTCGATTCAGACGAGCTTTGGATTAAAGTCCAATACCGAAGCAATCTGATTATCACCGACAAGAAAGGTACCATGATTTTCAGCCGGATCATTCCCGCAGGAAGCGAAAGGCGTTTTAAAGGCGGTGCGCCCTACAATGTCTGGATCGGTATTGCCACAGGTGCACAAGCCAATTATGGCGGGACAACCATCAATCTGGCAGAATACCGCGCTGCCGGTGAAAAATCCGCTTCATTTGTAGCAGGAAAAAAATAAAGATGAACACACCCAAACGCCGTCAAACCCATCAAGTACAAATCGACCATCTCATCGTCGGTTCTGATGCACCCGTTGTTGTTCAGTCCATGACCAATACCGACACCGCAGATGCAGAAGCAACCGCCCTACAAGTCAAAGAATTGAGCGATGCAGGCTCAGAAATGGTGCGCATAACCGTCAACAGCCCGGAAGCCGCATCCAAAGTTGCCGAAATCCGCCAGCGTTTGGACGACATGGGGTATACCACACCGCTGATTGGCGACTTTCATTTCAACGGCGAACGCCTGTTGGCAGAATTTCCCGACTGCGGCAAAGCTTTATCCAAATACCGTATTAACCCCGGCAATGTCGGCAAAGGCGCAAAAGGCGATGAAAAATTTGCCTATATGATTCGGACTGCCGCCGAAAACGACAAAGCCGTCCGTATCGGCGTCAACTGGGGTTCGCTTGACCAAAGCCTCGCCAAGCGCATGATGGATGCCAATCTGGCGTCCTCATCGCCCAAACCGCCCGAAGAAATCATGAAAGAAGCCTTGATTATTTCGGCGTTGGAATCTGCTGAAAAAGCCGTCCGATTAGGTTTGCCTGAAAACAAAATCATCTTGTCGTGCAAGGTCAGCTCCGTTCAAGATTTGATTCAGGTTTACCGCGAACTGGGCAGCCGCTGCCAATATCCGCTCCACTTAGGCTTGACGGAAGCAGGCATGGGCAGTAAAGGCATTGTCGCTTCGACTGCCGCCTTGGCCGTACTGCTTCAAGAAGGCATCGGCGACACCATCCGCATTTCCCTGACTCCCGAACCCGGCAGTTCGCGTACGCAGGAAGTCATCGTCGGTCAGGAAATTCTACAAACCATGGGACTGCGCTCGTTTACCCCCATGGTTACCGCCTGCCCGGGCTGCGGACGCACCACCAGCACAGTCTTCCAAGAGCTTGCCCAAGACGTACAAAATTACCTTCGCCAAAAAATGACCGTATGGCGCACCCTTTACCCCGGTGTAGAATCTTTAAACGTTGCCGTCATGGGCTGCGTCGTTAACGGACCGGGCGAAAGCAAACTGGCAGACATCGGCATCAGCCTGCCCGGAACTGGCGAAACCCCTGTTGCCCCGGTTTATGTTGACGGAGAACGCAAGGTGACTTTAAAAGGCGATAACATCGCAGCCGAATTCTTAGAGATTGTCGAAGAATACGTCAAAGTCAATTATTGCGAAGGCGGTGCAAAACGTAGTCAAAACCGTATCATCCCGATACAGTCAGCTTGATAGGCATGAGAATAAAAGGTCGTCTGAAAAACATGAACTGCACCCCAAAAGTTGGACATCCCCT
>NZ_KV789580.1:0-25272 GCF_001807625.1 Neisseria sp. HMSC03D10 | reverse complement strand
GGGCCAGTTCAGTTTTCAGACGACCTTTTTCTTACTCCTTATTGTAATTCGCGAACCTTATTCGCCGTAATAGGCTTTGGTCAGGATTTCTTCCATGTCGGCGACCAATGCCAGACGCGGGTTGGCGGGGGTGCATTGGTCTTCAAAGGACAGCAGTGCCAGTTCTTTGCGGCCGTCGATGAAGGTTTTTTCGTCGATGCCCTGCTCTTTGAACGACATTTTGATGCCGACGTTGACCGCCAGTTCATGACAGGCGCGGGCGAAGGATTCTACGCCTTCGGCAGGGGTGGCGCACGGCAGGCCTAAGGTACGGGCGATTTCCTGATATTTCAGGTCGGCTTTGTAGTAGTTGTACTTCGGCCAGGTGGCGGTTTTCTGCGGGCGCGTGCCGTTGTAGCGGATGACGTGCGGCAGCAGGATGGCGTTGGCGCGGCCGTGCGGAACGTGGTATTTGCCGCCGATTTTGTGCGCCATTGAGTGGTTGATGCCGAGGAATGCGTTGGAGAACGCCATGCCTGCGATGGTGGAGGCGTTGTGCATGTGTTCGCGCGCTTCGGGGTCGGACGCGCCGTGTTTGTAGGAGCGTTCGAGGTATTGGAACACGAGCTTGATGGCTTGCAGGGCGAGGCCGTCGGTAAAGTCGTTGGCGAGCACGGAAACGTACGCTTCTACGGCGTGGGTCAGTACGTCCAGACCGGTGTCGGCGGTTACGCCGGCGGGAACGGTCATGGTAAATGCGGGATCGACGATGGCGATGGTCGGGGTCAGCGAGTAGTCGGCGATGGGGTATTTTTTGTCGCCGTCGCTGATGACGGTAAACGGCGTGACTTCGGAGCCTGTGCCCGATGTGGTGGGGATGCCGATGAATTTGGCTTTGCGGCCCAATTCGGGGAAGCGGAAGGCGCGTTTGCGGATGTCCATGAATTTTTGGACGAGGTCTTCAAAGTCGACTTGGGGCTGTTCGTAGAAGAGCCACATGGCTTTTGCCGCGTCCATCGGCGAGCCGCCGCCCAGCGCGATGATGGTGTCGGGTTGGAAGCTGCGCATCAAATCGGTGCCTTTATAGACGGTTTGGACGCTCGGATCGGCTTCGACGTCGGTGAAAAGCTGGATGGTTACTTTGTTTTTGCGTTGGTGGAGCTGGTGGGTCACTTTATCGACGAAGCCCAAATCGACCATCGAACGGTCGGTCACAATCATGACTTTTTCACAGTCTTTCATGTCTTGCAGGTATTGGATGGAATCGCGCTCGAAATAGATTTTGGCGGGTACTTTGAACCATTGCATGTTGTTTCTCCGACGACCTACTTTTTTGATGTTTAACAGGTTGACTGCGCTGACGTTGCCACCGACGGAGTTTTTGCCGTAAGAGCCGCAGCCCAAGGTCAGGGACGGCAGGAAGGCGTTGTAAACATCGCCGATGCCGCCGAAGGTGGAGGGCGAGTTCCAAATCACGCGCAGGGCTTTGACGCGGGTGCCGAAGGTTTTTGCCAATTCTTGATCAGCGGTATGGATGGCGGCGGAGTGTCCCAAGCCGTCGAAGGCGACCATTTGTTCGGCAAACTGCAAGCCTTGTTCGGTGGAATCTGCTTTGAGCATCGCCAGTACGGGCGAGAGTTTCTCGCGGGTCAGTGGCTCGTTGGGGCCGACTTCGCGGCATTCGGCGATGATGATGTTGGTTTTTTCGGGAACTTTAAACCCGGCCTGTTCGGCAATCCACGCCGCCGGTTTGCCCACAACGGCGGAATTGAGCTTCGCGCCGCCGCAGTTGGCGCAGTTTGCCGTAACGCCGAAGATGAAGTCTTCGAGCATGGCTTTTTCTTTTTTGTTGGCGAAGTACACGCCGTAGGATTTGAACTCTTCGACCAACTCTTTATAAATCTCTTTATCGGCGATGACGGCTTGTTCGCTGGCGCAGATCATGCCGTTGTCGAACGCTTTGGACATCACGATGTCGTGTGCCGCCTGCTGGATGTTTGCCGTTTTTTCGACATAGGCAGGCACGTTGCCCGCCCCGACGCCGAGCGCGGGTTTGCCGCAGGAATAAGCGGCTTCCACCATCGCATTGCCGCCGGTCGCCAAAATCGTCGCTACGCCCGGATGCTTCATCAGCGCGGAAGTGCCTTCCATAGACGGTTTTTCAATCCACTGGATGCAGTTTTCCGGCGCGCCGGCGGCAATCGCGGCATCGCGCACGATTTGGGCGGCGTGGGCGGAACACTGCTGGGCGGAAGGGTGGAACGAGAAAATAATCGGATTGCGGGTTTTCAGCGCAATCAGAGATTTGAAAATGGTGGTGGAAGTCGGATTGGTGGTCGGCACGATACCGCAGACTACCCCGACCGGATCGGCGATTTCGGTAATGCCGGTTACATCGTCTTCGCTGATGACGCCCACGGTTTTCAAATCGCGCAGGCGGCGCACGACGTTTTCGCAGGCAAACAGGTTTTTGGTCGCCTTATCTTCAAATACACCTCGTCCCGTTTCTTCGACCGCGTGCATGGCGAGTACACCATGTTTGTCCAGCGCGGCAATGGAGGCTTTGGCAACGATATAATCAATCTGCTCCTGATTCAGCTTGCGAAACTCGTCCAACGAGCGCAAACCCTTTTCAACCAAACTGTTGACCTCGGCTACGGCGGGGCTGACGACATTGTTGGCTGATGCGTTCATGGTGTATCTCCTTGATATAAGGTGGCAATAAAGTCGATAAATTTTCACTACGATTACTATAAGTAATTTTGTTACATTTCTCTTTGACTTACATCACAAACCATGCATGCTGTTTTCAGACGACCTCTTTCAGGATTTTTCTGTTTTTAATACATTGAAATAAAATCATTTTAACGAGTTTGACAAAAGGGGCCGCCGAGTTTCCCCCTTTGCCATATCGCTATTGTTTTACCTGCTGCAATTCATATGGAAACGAAATTCGTCGGATTTTGTATCAAAATTACAAATGAATCAGACAAAGCTAAATAAAGAAAAAAGGAAAAAGGTCGTCTGAAACCTTGAAGTCAAAGTTTCAGACGACCTTTTGATGATTGGAAGAAAAATCCGTCTAGTCAATCGAATAGCCGCGAAGGTATTGCGTGCGTTCGCGCGTCATGCGGGTGTCGCATTGGAGCTTGAGGTATTCGGCATGAGCAGGGCTGTCAGCCTGGGCAGCAGCCTGTTGACAGTTTTGGATCTTGTTCTGAATCCAGGCACGCTGTTCGGTGAGCAGTTCCTTTTGAACAGTATGTTCCATTCCGTCCCATATTCTTTGAATTTCGGAATCTGCATTGCGGTTTTGGCTGCGTGCATTGTCCAGATCGCTTTGCGAGAACGACGGCTCTTCGCGTTTCGCTTCTGTATCAGGATGCAGGATTTCGGTTTCCAATCCTGCTGCCTGCGGCACGCCCGATGCTTGGCTGGCAGCATTGTTTTCCAGAATATCTTCCGGAGAAACGACAGGCGGCTCATCGTGTTTGCCTTTTAACAACTTCATAGCATCTTCTTTGCTGACTGCCTTGCCGTCAATCATCACAATACTTTTAACACCGTAGGGCAGCAGCAGCGAGGACAGCGTGCGTGCCGTCATGGAGACAGTGTTGTCTTCCAAAACGGCGTTGCCGTCTTTATCAGGCGTATAACGTACGGAAGTTGAAAGCGTATTGTCGGCAAATTTCAAATTGCTGCCTGTCAGCTTTTGTTCCAGTATTTCGGCTAAAGTCGTTTCGCTGTAAATCAAAGGGCTATTATCTTCCGCTGCATTAAGGACATCGGCAGGAACTCGGATGCTTAAATCCGCACCGCATATGGTTTTGTTGTCTTCATCAATTTGTTGGGCATTGTTTAAGCCGATTTCCAGTTCGGAACCGGCAGCAATGACTTTGTCCGCATCGACAAATTGGCGGCTGTCGTTGCGGGCAAATGCGCGCGCTTCCTGGCGGATAATGTTTTGGATTTGTGTTTTGATGCTTTGGATGGCGGCGGGATGATTGCATTCCAAAGCCTGCTTGGGCTCATCCTTGCCGCACGCGGCCAATATCAGGACGAGCGGCAAAGCCAGCAGTTTTTTGTTCATAAATATCTCCTTGATGCGGTTGCAGACCAGACCGGACTGCTTTTCAGACGACCATCATAACAAAAGCACTTGCAGCAAGTAAATGTTGCAAGTGCTTTTTCAACGAACCGTTATAAATGCTTACTTATTTGGTGATGACATTTACAAAACCGGAAAGGATTGCCGCGTTAATCAAGTCCACGAAGAATGCGCCGACCATAGGCACAATCAAGAAGGCTTTGTGCGAAGGACCGAAGGTCTGAGTGATGGACTGCATATTGGCAACGGCGGTCGGCGTTGCGCCCAAGCCGAAGCCGCAGTGTCCTGCCGCCAAAACCGCCGCATCGTAGTCGCGTCCCATAAAAACGTAGGTGGCGAATGTCGCGTACAGAATCATCACGACGGTTTGTACGGCGAGAATGATGGTTACAGGACCCGCCAGACCGGTCAGTTCCCACAATTTCAGGTTCAAAAGCGCCATTGCGAGGAAAAGCGACAGGGAGGCATTGCCGAATACGTCGATAGCGCGGTCGAACATATTGACTTTAAACGCGGAAGTCAGAATGTTGCGGATGACGACACCGGCAAACAGACACCATACGAATTTCGGCAAGTCATACAGATATTCTTTGTCGAAGCCGTCCACAATTTCGGCAAATGCCAAACACGCTGCAAACATAGCAAGCGTTTCGACGGCAGATTCGGCGGTAATCAGGCGGGTGCGCTTCGCTTGTTCGAACACGTCGTCGGCATGTTCGTCTGAATTTGCCTTTTGTCCACTTTGATCGATGGGTTTACGTCCCATTTTGTTGATCAGACGGCGCGCAACCGGGCCGCCGATCAGGCCGCCGAATACCAAACCGAACGTGGCGGAAGCCATACCCAATCCGGTAGCACCAACCAAGCCGAATTTGTTTTCAAAGTCCGGACCCCATGCGCCTGCGGTACCGTGTCCGCCGGTCAGGGTAATCGAGCCGGTAATCAGGCCGATAAGCGGATTCAAATCCAAAATCTTCGCCAAGCCGACGCCGACAAAGTTCTGCACGATGATAAACGCCCCTACGACGGCGGTGAAAATCACCAACGGCAGACCGCCTGCTTTCAAGCGGGAGAAATCCGCGCTCAAACCGATAGAAGTGAAGAAAATCAGCATGAATGCGTCTTGCAGCGGTTTTTCAAATTTGAAGCTCACGTCGTAAGCTTGATGCAGTGCAAACAGGATAATCGCAGCAATCAAGCCGCCTGCCACAGGCTCGGGAATGTTGAAATCGCGCAGGAATTTGACTTTGTTTACCAAAACCTTACCAATCAACAAAACCAATGTGGCGGCAATCAACGTGTAGTAACTGTTAAATTCCCATTCCATAATCGTTTTACCTCTCAAAATCTCAAAAATGTTTTTCTTAAATCCGCTTTGCGGAATCAAACTGTTGGATATTAGGGGATGGGTTAAAGATTGTCAAAGAATAGTTAGGATTTCAGGCATTTTTATACGGAATACTAAGCAAATAAATGAAATATTTTTTTAATCATGGCATTACTTTTGACTACTTATTGATTGTTTGTGAATGGTTTATAGGTGTCAATTAAACATTGTTGACAATATATAAATCGGTTTCTAGAAAAACGTCGTTATCAAAAACAGTACTTTCTTAGTGTTCAGACGACCTTTGGCACACGTCTGTCCATCATTGCCAGGATGATACAGAAAAGTTAATATCCGTTAAATTATGGCAATCGCTGTCATACATAACAACCTACAAAGGAGCAAACTATGAACTTTCTGACTGCCGTCAGCCGGCAAATGACCCGATTCACCGCACTGATTATCGTCCTTGCCTCTATCGTCGCCTTTATCGAACCCGCTACCTTTTCATGGGTGAAAGGCGACACGCAAGTCGTCGTACTCGGCATCATTATGCTCGGCATGGGCATGACTCTAGGCAAAGAAGACTATCAAATTTTGGCTAAACGCCCGCTCGATATTTTCATCGGCGCAGTTGCCCAATACACCATTATGCCGCTGCTCGCCATCGGTATCGCCAAAGCCTTCAACCTTTCGCCCGGATTGACGCTGGGTCTGGTTTTGGTCGGTACTTGCCCGGGCGGGGTTTCGTCCAACATCATGAGTTTCCTTGCCAAAGGCGATGTTGCCTTCTCAGTCGGCATGACCACCGTCTCTACCGTCCTCGCCCCCGTTATGACGCCGCTGTGGATGACTTACCTCGTGGGACAAACCGTCGAAATGGACGGCTGGGGCATGTTCAAGTTTATGTTGCTCGTTACCCTGTTGCCTGTCGTTATCGGTTCTGCCGCTAATATGTTGCTGCACAAAAAACACTGGTTTGAAGATGTTCGCGCCATCATGCCCGCCGTTGCCGTTGCCGCCTTTGCCTGCATTGTCGGCGGTGTTGCCGCCGTCCACGGCCACCGTTTTGCCGAATCTGCCTTAGTTATGGTGCTCGCCATTGCCGCACACAATATCGGCGGCTACATCCTCGGCTATTACAGCGGCGCGCTAACCGGTATGAACACCGCCAAAAAACGTACCATCGCTATCGAAGTCGGCGTACAAAACGCCGGTCTCGCCACGGGTCTGAGCGCCAAATTCTTCCCGGGTAACGCCGAATCCGCCGTCGCCACCGCCGTCGCCTGCGTCTGGCACTCCGTATCGGGAACCGTCTTGGGCAACTTATTCGCTTGGTGGGATAGGCGTAAGCAATAAGCTGCGGTGGTAATTGAGACAATAAGAAGGTCGTCTGAAAAACAGGGTAGGGTTTCCCAACCTTGCTTTTCAGACGACCTTTAGATTTTCATATTGCCGTGGATTCGGTTCTTTCAATCTCTATTGGTACGGCCCGATGGTTTGGACACCAGGTTCAAAATTTTCAGCTTAATTAGGGTATTTCCACTGAACCGGCAATTTTGCTTTTCAGACGACCTTTTTTACTCTTCTCTTTTTAAAAGTGCGAAGCCTTCCACTTTGTTTCTCGGGCGCGCGCCCTGCCAGATTTTCGTCCAGCCCGGCGGCGCGTCGGTATTTTTAGGCTGCTGCACCAGAAGGTAGCGGCAGGCAGCGTCGTCGATATGGAGTGTCAAGTCGCTGTATTGCGCCCAAGCGATACGGGCGCGGTGGTCTTCGTTGGCGATGCTGATACATTCGAGGTCGTCTGAAAGCCGTTGTTTCAGTTCGGGGGAGAGGGCGGCTTCCATTTGGAGGACGACGGGCGCGTGGCTTTTGGCGGCGTCGAGCCACGGCAGGAACAGGGTCATCAGCAATGCCCACGCCAGCGTAACGCCTGCCGCCCAGTTGGTCACTGCCTGTCTGCCGCGGATGTTTTTGCGGGTAATCGCCCACAGCCACAGCGGGGTAAACAGCAGGGCGACCGCCATCGGTATCGGGTCGATGTCGGGCGTGTAATACGGGCTGAAATAGGCGGCGCGTTCGGCGAGTTTGGCAGGCCAGCCGTAGTTCATGGCGAAGAAGCCCGTCCACAAGAAGATGGCAAAAAGTCCGAACGCCATAACGCCGAACCAGTTGATAAACGCCGCCGCGCCGCGCCGCAGCCCGTCCAGTTGCGCCGCGCCAAGCAGGGCGAGCGGGGGCAGCAGCCAGACGAGGTTGTCTTGGAGGCGTTGCGGGCTGACGGCAAGAATGCTGAGGACGATGAGGAACCACGAAATGCACAATACGCTCCAGTTTTTTTCGCGGATGCGGGGGCGGCTTAACGTCCATGCGGCGAGCGGCCACGCGGGCAGGGTAAACCAGAGCAGGTTTTTCAGGTAATAGAACAGGCTGAAGGTCGTCTGAAAACCACCCAAGCCGCCGAATGCGCCGAGCGAGTGGTGGTTCAACCAGATGGAAAACAGTTCGGGCTGAGTTCTGGAGAAGATGAGCGGATAAACCGTCAAGAGCGGCAGTCCGATGGCGAACGCGCCGACCAGCGTCAGGTAATAGCGTTTGACGCGCCATTTCTCATCGAGCAACAGGGCAGGTGCTAAAAACATCAGCGCGGCGGTCATCAGATAGCCCGATGAGAGTGACAGCAACGCCCAGCCGAAGCCCAGCAGCAGGGAAGAGGTAATGACGCGGCGTTGCGCCAACGAAAAGCCGCACAATATCATGCCCGACGCGGCAAAGGCGACGGAAGCGGGGTTGAGGAAGTGCGCGACCGAGAGCAGCCCGATGCTGCCGATCAGAATAAGGACGACGCTGCGCCCGTGGTGCCTGCCCAAAAAGTTGAATCCGGCAAAACCGCAGGCGGTCAGCCCGATAATCGTAAAGAAGACGCCCGCAAAACGCGCGGCATCATAAGCGTCCGCCGCCCAAGGTGACAACAGGTGTTTGAACGCCGCCGCCACCCACAAATAGACGGGCGGAATTTGAAAATCCGGCTGCCCCAACACATGGGCAACCAACGGCGTCGCGCCTGCGTCTAAGGCTTCGACGGCGGTAAAGACGGTGGGTTCGGCGGGATTCCACAAGTCGTGCGAAAACACGCCCGGCCACAGCCAGGCAAATGCCATCAGCAGCAAGAGCCAGGGTTTTTCATGGGTTTTGGCAGGTTGTCGCGAATCGGGCGAGGTGTAAGTGAGCATAGCTTTGAGGGGGTTGAACGTATTTTCGTGTAGTTTAGCAAAGATTCGGCGGTAGGTCGTCTGAAAGGAGGGGTTTGGTTTTTAATCTGGCGAAAATGCATTTTCAGACGACGTATAAAGCAAAAAAGACTGCATAAAATGCAGTCTTTTTATTTCAGTAGAGCGGCGATTAGCGTTTGAACAGGTTGCCGAATTTGTTGTTAAATTTGTCCACGCGACCGGTGGTGTCGACGATTTTTTGAGTGCCGGTGTAGAACGGGTGGCACAAAGAGCAAACCTCGATGTTGAAGTTGTCTTTTTCCAGCGCGGATTTGGTGACGAATTTGTTACCGCAAGAGCAGGTAACGTTGATTTCGTGGTAATTAGGGTGGATACCTTGTTTCATTTTGTTTCCTTTCGGTTAAGCGGGCATAGGGGATGTACCTATGCTTCAGACAAGAGTCGGATTCTCGCTGTTTTTTTCTGTTCCGTCAAGAGGATATTGCCCGAGAGAGGTTGGTCGGCGTTGCTTTTGTGTTCTTGAAATGATGATTGGGATAATAAGATACTGAATTATTTATCATATTGTTTATTTTGGTAATTTTTTGAGAATTTTTGCTTTATTCTTGAACTTTGTGCAAAATAGGGGTCTGATGACAATATATTTGAAATGAGGAACCGTATAGGGATGAAGGCAAGAGTAAATGGTTTGATTCTGCGAGTAATCGGCGGTTTACTGCCGCCGTCTTATTGCAGCGTTTTGGGTTCGCCTGCTAAAAAAGTCCGTGGTTTTTTGGCAAAGAGAGTGTCGCCTCATATCGGTACAAACGTTAATATTGAAAAGGGTGCATATGTTATGCCAGATACCGTAATCGGCGACAACTCGGGGGTCGGCGTTAATTGCGAAATATGCTACGGCTTGACGATAGGCAATAATGTCATGATGGGGCCGGAATGTTTGTTTTATTCCAATAATCACAAGTTTAATCGTGAAACTTTGAAATATGAGGGCTATACGGAAATCAATCCGATTGTGATTGAGGATGATGTTTGGATTGGACGGCGCGCGATTATTATGGGCGGAGTCCGAGTAGGAAAAGGAGCAGTCATCGGCGCAGGGGCTGTGGTAACCAAAGATGTGCCGCCATATTGCGTCGCCGCTGGGAATCCTGCGGTCATCAAGAAGAACCTGTTAGAAGATTAAGTACACACATCACGGTTTCCAATCAAATATATAAAGGTCGTCTGAAAATGTTTTCAGACGACCTTTTTTCGTATCAAAGCAAATTAGCCGCGCCGCCAAGTCGTACCGCCGGCGTTGTCTTCCAGAATGATTTTGTGTTCGTTCAGAAGGTCGCGGATGCGGTCGGACTCTGCCCAGTTTTTATCGGCGCGCGCTTGTTTGCGCTGGGCGATTAAGTCTTTGATTTCTTCGTTGGAGAGGCCGTCTGAAACCGCGCCGCCTTGCAGGAACTCGGTCGGATCGCGTTGCAGCAGACCGATGATGCCACCCAAGGCTTTCAGGCAGCCGGCGAGGTGTGCGTCGTTGGTTTTATTCACTTCACCTGCCAGTTCGAACAGTACGGCAACGGCTTCGACCGTACCGAAATCGTCGTTCATGGCGGCGTAGAAGCGGCGGGTGTAGTCATTGGCGTTTTCGGACAATTCAAACTCAGCGGCAGGGGTGTTTTTCAACGTAGTGTACAGACGGGTCAGCGCACCTTTTGCGTCGTCCAAATGCGCGTCGGAGTAATTCAGCGGGCTGCGGTAGTGGGCGCGCAGGATGAAGAAGCGCACGACTTCGGGGTCGTATTGTTTCAACACTTCGCGGATGGTGAAGAAGTTGCCCAGCGATTTGGACATTTTTTCGCCGTCCACACGGATAAAGCCGTTGTGCAGCCAGTATTTGACGTGGCTGGCAATACTTTGCCCGTGGTGGGTTTGCGCGTGGTCGTGGCCGCAGGTATGCCCTGTCGCACCGACGCTTTGGGCGATTTCGTTTTCGTGGTGCGGGAATTGCAAATCCGCGCCGCCTCCGTGGATGTCGAAAGTGTCGCCGAACAGGTTTTCACTCATGGCGGAGCATTCGATATGCCAGCCCGGACGTCCGTTGCCCCACGGGCTTTCCCATGCCGGTTCGCCTGCTTTGGCGGCTTTCCACAACACAAAATCAAGCGGATCACGTTTGAAACCGTCCACTTCCACGCGCTCGCCGGCGCGCAGATCGTCCAACGATTTGCCCGATAATTGCCCGTAAGAGGAAAACTCGCGCACGGCGTAGTAAACGTCGCCGTTTGCGGCAGGGTATGCCTTGCCGTTTTGAATCAGGGTTTCAATCATGGCAATCATTTGCGGAATGTTTTCCGTCGCCTTCGGCTCAATATCCGGACGCAACACGCCCAAAGCATCGGCATCTTCGTGCATAGCCTGAATGAAACGCGCGGTCAGTTCGCCGATGGTTTCGCCGTTTTCAGCCGCCCGGGCGATGATTTTGTCGTCGATGTCGGTGATGTTGCGCACATAAGTGAGCGGATAACCGCACTCGCGCAGCCAACGGGCAATCATGTCGAATACAACCATCACACGGGCATGACCCAAATGGCAATAGTCGTAAACGGTCATGCCGCAAACGTACATGCGCACGTTTTTAGGGTCGATGGGGATGAAAGGTTCTTTTTGACGGGTCAGGGTGTTGTAGATGGTGGTCATGGGGTATTTGAACTTTCTGTAATCGTCCAAGGAACATACTTTTGGTTTAAGCAGGTTGAGATAACAACATGAGGATCAATAGCTTTCAATAACCTTTTTAATTTATCCTTTAAGTCCGACAAATTATAGATTTGACGTATTCCGTCTGGCTGCTCTATGTGTAAAACGATACGGATGTTTTTACATTTTAGGGATTCTTCAGCAAAGTTTTTTTCAATAGGATTATTTGCTTTAAATTTTGCTGAAACAATGCCCGCAAGCGTATCTTTTACTTTTAAAGCAATTTCCTGTTCTAAAGGCAGCTTTTCCGGATTACGCTGCCCAATTCTAAAATCTTTAATTTCACAAAGCCATAGTGTTTGATTTGCTTCGATTGCGATAAAGTCTATGGCTTTATTGCCTGTTGAACATTTATTTTCAAACTGTTTACGGTAGTGTGACCATTCATCGTATTTTGAGGTGATGCAATGTTCAGGAAATTCAAATTTCAATGAACCTTCGGTAATTGTCATTTGTTTTCCCTTAAATATCTAGATATCTTTCTGATTGTGCAAGATTTTCATTAAGAGCGACAATGGTTGATAAATCAGTTGTATCGTCGGCTTGTTCCAGTTTTACATCACCTTCACTTGCAATCAATGAAAAATAACGGCTTGATATGTTTTTCTCCTTTACTTTGAGGATCTCAAGCTCTCTCAATAAAAATAAAGAGTGTGTCGCAATGAAGACTTGAATGCCTTGTTGAGATAAAGACCAAATAATACGGGCAGCCACTTTGATCAATTTAGGATTCAGATTAGCTTCCGGTTCATCCCAAAATAGATAGCCTTTATCTAGCAATGCCCCTGTTGCGATTAACCGGGCAATCATGACAAATTTCCGCAAACCCTCTGCTACCAAAGGTGCTTCAATCTTACCGCCCGTATTTGTCAGCGATAGATAAAACCTTCCTTGTTCTTCAGATACTTTTCCTCCCATTGCGTTCTCAAGAGGTTCAAGTAATTCTCGAATTTTGGTTTCTCTGGGACCTTTGGCAAGCGGGTGATTTAATTGCATACAGGTATCAAACCAAGTTTCTTCGAAAGGGATGCTTTGGTTTTGATACAAAGAAGTGAACCAAGGGCAAAGTGTAATTAATTCACGGCTGGGTAAAAAGATAGGCGTCGGAGTATGTTCACTTTCTTTCAGCCCGATACTTTCGATATTGACTTGCGATGATGAATTGCTGGAAAAATTCAGACTACTATGCGTAGTGCCGTTTTGCAATTTTAAAACGATTTCCGTACGCCCGCGCCCCTGCAAACGTTTGCTCAACCTGCCCAAGGAATCGGGACGGAAAACATTCAGTAATTTATCGGCAAAACTTTTTTGCAATTCTGTTTTCAGTAATCTGTTTTTGGTGTTAGATGTTACTTCTAGCAGGCTGTATAAAATTTTTAACAAATGTGTTTTGCCACAACCGTTTTCGGCAACAATAATATTGAGATTTTCAGAAAATTCAAAAGTATCGTTTGGAAGAACGGTAAAGTTTGTCAACTCAAGCGACTGGATATATTGGTTAGATGACATTTTTAATCCATTTCAATCTTGCTTTAAAATTGTTTCAGACAACCTTTTGTAGAACAAATATCGTCTGAAACCCTTTCTTTTTTCACTCCGGTTTAAACACGCCAGTATCTGTTTTAGGCTGCTGCTCGGCAATCTCAACATTTGCCACTGCCTGCTCCGCTTCAGCTTTTTCAGCTTCGATGCGTTTTTTCTCAGTCAGGTATTGGTTGATTTGGTGTACCAATTCCTGCGTACCTTGGTGGGTCAGCGCACTGATTTGGAAGAGGCGCGGGGTTTCCATGTCGAATTGGAAGCGGTCGTCAGGTTTGGGGTAATCCCAGCCGATGGCTTCGAGGAAGGCCGCGGTGCGTGCTTGGGCTTCTTCTTCGTCAAGCATATCAAGTTTGTTCAGCACGAGCCAGCGCGGTTTGCCGTAGAGTTCTTCGTCGTATTTGCGCAATTCGTTGATGATGGCAAGGGCTTCTTCGGCGGGGTTGACGGTTTCGTCGAAGGGCGCTAAATCGACGACGTGCAGCAACAGGCCGGTGCGCGATAAGTGTTTGAGGAAGCGGTGTCCCAAGCCTGCGCCTTCTGCCGCGCCTTCAATCAGACCGGGGATGTCGGCCATGACGAAGCTGTGGTTTTCGTCGATGCGCACGACGCCTAAATTCGGGTGTAGTGTGGTGAAGGGGTAGTTGGCGATTTTGGGGCGCGCGGCGGATACGGCGGTAATCAGGGTGGATTTACCGGCGTTGGGCATGCCTAATAAGCCGACATCGGCGAGGACTTTGAGCTCGAGTTGCAGGGAACGGGTTTCGCCTTCTTCGCCGGGCGTGGATTGTTTGGGCGCGCGGTTGACGGAAGATTTGAAGTGGATGTTGCCCAAACCTCCTTTGCCGCCTTTGGCAAGGCAGACGCGCTGGCCGTGGTGGGTGAGGTCGGCGACGATTTCGTCGGTGTCAAGGTCGCGGATGAGGGTGCCGACGGGCATTTTGAGGACGATGTCGTCCGCACCTGCGCCGTAGCGGTCGGAGCCGTGACCTTTTTCGCCGTTTTTGGCTTGGTAGCGTTTGACGAAGCGGTATTCGACGAGGGTGTTGGTGTTTTCGTCGGCTTCTGCCCACACGCTGCCGCCTTTGCCGCCGTCGCCGCCGTCGGGACCGCCGCGCGGTACGAATTTTTCGCGGCGGAAACTGGTTGCGCCATTACCGCCTTTGCCTGCGGCGACTTCGATTTTTGCTTCGTCGATGAATTTCATGGTGTTCTCTTGTATTTTGGGTTTCAGACGACCTTTTGTGTCGTAGGTCGTCTGAAAAAATGGGAATGGGGGATATTATAAGGGATATGGGGGATGTGCGCCCGTTTCTCTGTCCCGCTTGGTTTTTTGCCGGATGTTTTGTGAAAACAGCCGTCCTGAAATCGCGGTTTCGGACGGCTGTTTGCTTTTTGGGGATTATTTGGCAGTTTTTTGTTCTTCGCGTACTCTGTCTGCAAGCAGGTCTATGGTTTTCATACCTGATTCCCAGTCGGCGAATTCGACTTTGTATTTGCCGCCGACAATGACGGTGGGCGTGCCGTCGATTTTGTAGGTGTTGGTCAGCTCTGCCATTTTGTCTGCGCGGGTTTGGCTTTCGGGGGATTCGTAGGCGGCGAGGACTTTTTTGCCGTCAAAAGCGGTTTGCTCGGCCAACCATTTTTTGAGGGTTTCAGGGTCTTGCAGTTTGACTTTCTGATTAACCATAGCATCAAAGATATGGCTGTTTGCAATGTCTTTGGTGTCTGCGGCCGCCATATCGACGGCGGCAGCAAGGCGCGCCAACGGTTTCATCTCATCGCCCCAAACAACGTGTTCAGTACGAAGGTAGGTGTCGTCTTTGAAGGTTTTGACGTGTTTGCTCAAAACGGGTTCGAGGTGGGCGCAGTGCGGACAGAAGTAGCCGAAAAATTCGAGGACTTCGACTTTGCCTGCCTGCTGTTGGGGAATAGGCGTGCTGAGTGTGGTGTAGTTAAGCCCCTCAACTAAAGCGACAGGCGCAGCGGAGGCTGCTGAAGCCGCAGGCGCACTGTCGGCAGGGACGCTGGTTTGGACTTTGCTGTCGCAGGCGGTCAGGGCAAGCAGGGCGGCGGTAAGAGCCAAGGCTTTCAGTTTCATGTTTACTCCGTGATAGTTTGGTTAAATGGGAGATTTTATTGCATTTTGGCGGTTTGATATATGGTTTGATGTGAAAAAGACAGTTTCATGTAGGGAAATGATGGTGTTGAAAGAGGTCGTCTGAAAAAGTGTTCTGTTCGATTCTGTCGTACAATACGCGCTTTCAGACGACGTCTGGACTTTTGAAGGAATAAAACGGATGAATTTGTTAGGGGCTTTGGCCAAGGTAGGCAGCTTAACGATGGTGTCGCGCATACTTGGATTTGTGCGCGATACGGTAATTGCCCGAGCGTTTGGTGCAGGTATGGCGACCGACGCCTTTTTTGTGGCTTTTAAACTGCCGAACCTGCTGCGCCGCGTATTTGCGGAAGGGGCGTTTGCCCAGGCTTTTGTGCCGATTTTGGCGGAATATAAGGAAACGCGTTCAAAAGAAGCGACGGAGGCGTTTATCCGCCATGTGGCGGGGATGCTGTCGTTTGTCCTGGTTATCGTTACCACGCTGGGTATTCTTGCCGCGCCTTGGGTGATTTGGGCTTCCGCGCCCGGCTTTGCCAAGGATGCGGACAAATTCCAGCTTTCTATCGATTTGCTACGGATTACGTTTCCTTATATCTTATTGATTTCGTTGTCTTCTTTTGTTGGTTCGATACTGAATTCTTATCATAAGTTCAGCATTCCCGCGTTTACGCCGACGTTTTTGAATATTTCTTTTATCGTCTTTTCGCTGTATTTCATACCGTATTTTGATCCGCCCGTTACCGCGCTGGCTTGGGCAGTTTTTGTCGGCGGGATTTTGCAGCTCGGTTTCCAACTGCCTTGGCTGGCGAAACTGGGTTTTTTGAAACTGCCTAAGCTGAATTTTCAAGATAGGGCGGTCAACCGAGTGATGAAACAGATGGCGCCTGCGATTTTGGGCGTGAGCGTGGCGCAGATTTCTTTGGTGATCAACACGATTTTCGCTTCTTATCTGCAATCGGGCAGCGTTTCGTGGATGTATTATGCCGACCGCCTGATGGAGCTGCCCAGCGGCGTTTTGGGTGCGGCGCTCGGTACGATTTTGCTGCCGACTTTGTCCAAGCATGCAGCCAATCAGAATACAGAGCAGTTTTCCGGACTGCTCGACTGGGGTTTGCGCCTGTGTATGCTGCTGACCCTGCCGGCAGCGGTCGGGTTGGCGGTATTGTCGTTCCCGCTGGTGGCGACGCTGTTTATGTACCGCGAATTTACGCTGTTTGACGCGCAGATGACGCAACATGCGCTGATTGCCTATTCTTTCGGTTTAATCGGCTTAATCATGATTAAAGTGTTGGCACCCGGTTTCTATGCACGGCAAAACATTAAAACGCCCGTCAAAATCGCCATCTTTACGCTCGTCTGCACACAGTTGATGAACCTCGCCTTTATCAGTTCTCTGAAACACGTCGGGCTTTCGCTTGCCATCGGCCTAGGCGCGTGTATCAATGCGGGATTGCTGTTTTATCTGTTACGCAAACACGGTATTTACCGACCGGGTAAAGGGTGGGGGAGTTTCCTGGGTAAAATGCTGCTGTCGCTTGTCGTGATGGGCAGCGGGCTGTGGGCTGCGCAGGCTTACCTGCCGTTTGAGTGGGTGCATGTCGGCGGTTTGCGCAAAGCAGGGCAGTTGTGCATCCTGATTGCGATAGGCGGCGGTTTATATTTTGTTTCGCTGGCCGCGTTGGGTTTCAGACCGAGAGATTTCAAACGGGTGGAAACGCATTAAATCGGAAGTATGGGGAAGGTCGTCTGAAAACTTTAAATATGGGTTTTCAGACGACCTTTTGTGTTGGAAATCGCGCTTATTTCAACGCTGCCAGACAATCCTTCACTAATGCCGGACCTTTATAAATCATGCCGCTGTACACTTGGACGGCGGTTGCGCCGAGGCGGATTTTTTCGGCGGCATCCTTGCCGTTCATGATGCCGCCTACGCCGATAATCGGCAGCTTACCGTCGATGTGTTCCGCCAACATTTTTAGCACTTGGTTGCTTTTTTCGCGCACGGGCAGGCCGCTTAGGCCGCCCTGCTCGCCTGCGAGCGGATGGCTGCCGAGGCTTGATTTGTCGATGGTGGTATTAGTGGCGATGATGCCGTCCATTTCGACGGATTTGACAACGTGGGCGATGTCTTCGATTTGTGCTTCATCCAAATCGGGGGCGATTTTGACGGCGAGCGGGACGTATTTTCCGTGCGCGGCGGCAAGCTGCGCCTGTTTGTTTTTCAGGGCTTCGAGTAGCGCGCTCAGTTCGTCGCCGCCTTGCAGTGCGCGGAGGTTTTTGGTGTTGGGTGAGGAAATATTGACGGTAATGTAACTTGCGTGTGCGTAGGCTTTTTCGAGGCAGATTAAATAGTCGTCGGCGGCGTTTTCGATGGGGGTTACGGCGTTTTTGCCGATGTTGATGCCCAACACGCCTTGATAACGGCTTTTTTCGATGTTTTGAATCATGGCGTCAATACCGTGGTTGTTGAAGCCCATGCGGTTGATGATGCCTTGGTGTTCGGGAACGCGGAAGAGGCGCGGCTGCGGGTTGCCGGGCTGCGGTTTGGGCGTTACCGTGCCGATTTCGAGGAAGCCGAAGCCGAGTGCGCCCAATGCGTCTATGTATTCGCCGTTTTTATCGAGTCCGGCAGCCAGTCCGACCGGATTCGGCAGGGTAATGTCCATGAGTTTGACGGGCTTGGTACGGTTGTCGGAAATCGGAAGCAAACCGAGTTTGTATACTTTGTTGAGCGCGTCGAGGGTGAAATGGTGGGCTTTTTCGGCATCGATTTTGAACAGCAGGCTGCGGGCTAGGGAATACATGGGTTTCTTTCGGATGATTGGCAAACCGCCGTATTTTACCCGAAACTGTCGTATTTTCCTGCCGGCCAAACAAATCTTCAAAGGAAATGCCGTTTTGAACCGTCTTAAAATCCGCTATACAATCATATTGATAACGTCGTCTGAAAGGATTTCTGATGAAGCCTGAACTGATTATTTTCGACTGGGACGGAACGCTTGCCGATACGACTCGCCCGATTATCCGTACGTTCCAACAAAGTTTTGCCGACTGCGGTTTAAAAGCCCCCGATGCGGATGCCATCCGCGCCTTAATCGGTTACAGCCTGCCCGAAATCATCTTCCGCCTTGCGCCTAATGCGGGCGAACACCTGCGCGAAGAATTGGCAGAAACCTATGCCGCGCATTATCTGAATCCGAACAATCACAATATGACCTTGTTCCCCGAAGCCATCCCTTGTTTGAACACTTTAAAACAACAAGGCTTTTGGCTTGCCGTAGCGACAGGCAAAGGGCGTACGGGTTTGGACCGTTCTATTGTGCAGACGGGGACGGCAGATTTTTGGATGGCAACCGCCTGCGCAAGCGAATATGCGTCCAAACCCGCGCCCGATATGGTTTTTGCCTTATGTTCCGAATTGGGGCTGGAGCCTTCGCAAACTTTGATTGTCGGCGATACGACCCACGATTTGGATATGGCGGCAAATGCGAAAGCCCCTGCCGTTGCCGTACCGACCGGCGCGCATACCGCCGCGCAACTGGCAACGCGACCGCATTTAGCAATCTTGAACGATTTGTCCGAGCTGCCCGGCTTTATCGCGCGTTTATAATGCGTGGTCTTCATTTCGTTTTCTGATTTTAAAAAAAGGTCGTCTGAAAACTCGCTACCTTTGTTTTCAGACGACCTTTTTTACATTGGTTCTTTATTATCAACCCGCAATAACGCGCTTCACCGCCTGCACCATATCGGCAACCGCGTTTTCAGCGGTATGCAGGTAAAGGGCGGGTTCGACGAGTTCCAATTCATTGAGCAGCAACCTGTCGCCGATCAGCGTCCCGTCTATGCGGGCGTATGCCGGTATTTCAGGCAGCATGTCCAATATCTGCCGTGCGGTTTCGACTGCTTTTTCCGGCGGCGCGGCGAGGCTGACGGCGACGCCGTAGGCGGAATTGGCGCGCCATTCGCCTTGGGGCGGCATACGCAGTACGGCATGGCTGAATTGCCCGTCAAAAAACACCAGCGAGGTTTCGCCCGCCGTTTCGATTTCGCGGATATAAGGCTGGACGATGACGCCTTGCGGATAATCCTCCGCCTTCAACGACACTTCTCCCGCCCTGATTTTCGCCACGCCGCGTCCGCTCTGCCCGATAACGGGTTTGACGACCGCTTCCCGCCAGCCCCGATTTTTTAAAATGTCTTCCAATTTTTCTTTTTCAGACGACGTCTGCACGCTCGGAATCACGTCCGCCCCCCATTCTGCCAAATCGCACAAATAACGTTTGTCCATGTTCCAACGCATCAGCCCGACGGGGTTGATAAACCTTTGCCCGCACGCTTCCGCTTCGGTCAGCCACTGCCCAAATGCTTCAGGCTCCGCCGCATAATCCCATGCGCACAAAGGCAGGATAAAGGCGGATTTCGGGCGGTTTTGCCAAGGCGCGAAGGCGGTGGGTATGCCGTTCCGTGTCAGCGCATCCGCCAACGGCAGCAGGTTGGACGGCGGCTCGGGGTAGGTGAGGTAGGTGGTAATCGTCAGCATGGCGGACTTTCGAAAAATGAAATGACATAATATTGACAAGGGGTTATGTCTTTGCTTGATATTTCAGACGACCTTTTATCGGGCAAACGGCAGGCGTCTTCTGAACAATAAACACCATCACGTTTGTAATAAAAACTTCCCTGAATAACGGAACTTTTCCGTTTATTTTAAATCTATTAGTCTCGCATATAAATAATAAAGATTCTTATTTATATATAAATTATATATAACATTATTTATTAAAAGGATTTTACTCTAATGAAACTTTCGCGCTTCTCCTCCCTTGCCCTTGCCGCCGCATTGGCATTCGGCACTGCCGCCGCCCATGCCAAACCGGTTCAAATTACCGATGTCAACGGCCGCAAAGTAACCGTCGACCTGCCCGCCAAACGCGTGGTTTTGGGCTTTTATTATCAAGACTACATGGCCATCGGCGGCAAGGACGCGCTGAATAATGTGGTCGGCTTCTCCAAAGCGGTTTGGGCCGACTGGGCGCCGCCGAGCTGGGCGGCGTTCAGCAAAGCCGTGCCTAAGCTGAACCAGCTTGCCGACGTGGGCGAGGTGGAAGTCGGCACGTTCTCCGTTGAAAAAGTATTGGCGTTGAAACCCGATTTGCTGATTCTGGCGGATTGGCAGTATAAGGCTCTGGGTTCAGACCTTGCCCGCATCAACAAAGCGGGCATTCCGATTGTGGTGTTGGACTACAACGCGCAAACGGTCGCCAAACACATCCAATCGACCAAACTTATCGGCACGCTGACCGGCCAGCAACAAAAGGCGGACAAATTGGCGGCGGACTACAAACGCATCGCCGATACCATCCAAGCGCGCGTGAAAAAAGCCAATCTGCCCAAGCCTAAAGTGTATGTCGAGTTCGGCAACAAAGGCCCTGCGGAACACAGCGTAACCTTCGGCAAGAGTATGTGGGGTTCGATGGCGACGCTGGTCGGCGGCAACAATATCGCCGCTTCTTCGGTCGAGTTCTACGGCCCGATCAATCCTGAAAAAGTCCTCGCCGCCAAACCCGACGTCATCGTGATTACCGGTCGCGAAACCGAATTGAAGAAAAGCCCGACCGCCATGGTGATGGGCTGGGGCATTCCGAAAGCCGAAGCGGAAAAACGCTTGGCCGGTTTTGCCAAACGCGCCGGCTGGGCGAACCTGCCTGCGATTAAAAACAACCGCCTCTACGCCGCCTACCACGCCAATTCGCGCACACTCTCCGACGGCGCATCGATTCAATTTATGGCCAAAGCGATTTATCCGCAGTTGTTCAAAGACTTCAATCCTGAGAAAACTTATACCGACTTCTACCGCCAAAACCTGCCGGTCGTGCCGAACGGTACGTTCTACCTGTATCCGAAAGGGCAGTAAGGCGGGCTTCTGGGTTTCAGACGACCTTTTTATGCGGAAGGTCGTCTGAAAGCAGCATGGGTTTTGTACAGAAGCGGTAGCGTGGGCTTTGCCGATGGATAACGTTTGCGGAAATGATGGCGAACGGTATGAGGTTTCCTGTTTTCGTGGGCAAAGCCCACGCTACGAATTTCCTTCGTATCGAACGGGGAGTGCCAGGTGTGGTTGACTGTTTTGGCCCTCTCCCTAGCCCTCTCCCACGGGGAGAGGGAACAAATGGCAGAAAATCACAACAATGGTCGGATTTCAGTCATCCGACTCCCTCTCTCCGTGGGAAAGAGAACAAATTGCAGGGAATCACAACAATAGTTGAATTTCAGTTATCTGATCCCCTCTCCCCGTGGGAGAGGGCTAGGGAGAGGGCAAAGCCGTTTGGACTTCCGTTATCCCGATTTTCAAAAAACCACCCTTTCAAAACGGATACAGACAAAAGAGATGGTCAGGCATAGATGTCCGACCTTGTTCCTTAATTTCAAAGGCTTAAAAAATGAATGATTCGGTTGTCGCCGAGATTGTGAAAAACCAGCGCAAGTTGGAAGGCAAGCGTTGGTTGATTGTTTTGATGTTTTTAATCATCGCATCGGTCAGCTTCTTATTCGACATCGCCACCGGTCCGGCGATGACGGACACGCTGCCTGTCGGCGAAGTGGTCAATGTTTTGCTGGGCAAACCCGAAGTCGATGAAATGAACCGCCTGATTGTGATGGATCTGCGCCTGCCGATTGCGGTGATGGCGCTGGTGGTCGGTGCGGCTTTGGGTGTCGGCGGAGCGGAGATTCAGACGTTGTTGAATAATCCGATGGCCAGCCCTTATACGCTGGGTTTGGCGGCGGCGGCGGGTTTGGGCGCGTCGGTGGTGATTGCGTTCGGCGGTTTCGGGCTGCCTGAAACGGTCGCCGTTCCCATCGGCGCGTTTGTGATGACCATGCTGGCTTCGGGCATCTTGTTTCTGTTTGCCTCGGCACGCCGCTTCAATTCGGCGATGCTGGTGTTGGTCGGGATTGCGCTGTTGTTTCTGTTTCAGTCGATTTTGTCGCTGATTCAATTTATCGCCGCGCCTGAGATTTCACAGCAGATTTTGTTTTGGCTGTTTGGCAGTTTGAACAAAGCAACTTGGGAAACGGTCATCGTTACGGCGGCGGTTACGGCGGTATGCGTGCTGCTGCTTTCACGCGATGTGTGGAAGTTGACTGCGCTGCGCTTGGGCGAAGAACGCGCCGTCGGGCTGGGCATCAATCTGCAACTTTTGCGCCTGAAAACGCTGGTGCTGGTGGCGGTGATGACGGCGACGGCAATCAGTTTCGTCGGCGTAATCGGCTTTATCGGACTGGTCGCGCCGCATGTGGCGCGGATTCTGCTCGGTGAGGACCAACGCTTTTTCCTGCCCGGCGCGATGCTGACAGGGGCGGCGTTTTTATCGGTCGCCAGCGTGTTGTCCAAGGTGATTATCCCGGGTGCGCTGTTTCCGGTGGGGATTGTTACCGCGTTTGTCGGCGTACCGTTTTTCTTTTGGATTGTATTGTCCAAGCGGTAAGTTTTTTCGGACGGTCTTTTGTTGCGACGGGGTCGTCTGAAACTGTTTTTTTATTTTACAGAGAGAACCAATGAAACCTATTTGCCGTATTTTAACCGCTGCCTTGTTCAGTCTTGCCGTGCAGGGTGTTTGTGCCGAAGTGAAAACGCTTACCGACGTACGCGGGCGCGAAGTGCGGGTCGATGTGCCTGCCAAACGTGTGGTGCTGGGCTTTTATTATCCTGATTATATTGCCGTATCCGGTGTCGATAAATTTGACAATGTGGTCGGTATTTCGCGCGAATTTTGGGAGAAATTCAACTCCGGCAGTTGGTCGCTCTACCGCGCCAAAATCCCTTCGCTGCAAAACATCGGCGACATCGGCAATGTGAACGCCGGTACATTTTCGTTTGAGAAAACCTTGGCAATGAAACCCGATGTGGTGGTGTTGGCGGATTGGCAGTATGACGTGTTGAAAGAAGAAATGCCGCGTTTCGAAAAAGCCGGCATTCCGGTGGTTGTGGTCGATTTCAATGCGCAAACGGTCGAACGCCATACCGCCAGTGCCAAACTTTTCGGCGAAATCGCCGGTACGCCGGAGCGTGCAGGGCAGATTGCCGGCGAATACGCCCAAGGCATAGCCGACATTCAAAAACGCGTGGCCGAAGCGGGCAAGCCCAAGCCGAAAATCTATATCGAGTTCGGAGACAAGGGTCCTGCCGAACATAGCTTTACTTTCGGCAAAAATATGTGGGGTGCGATTGCCGATACAGTGGGCGGCGACAATATTGCCGCAGCCTTCATCAAAGACTGGGGGGCGATTAATCCCGAGCAGTTTCTTGCCGCCAAGCCCGACGTTGTGATTATTTCCGGCACCGAAGCCGGACTGAAGCAGCCGGCGGCAATGGCGATGGGCATCGGCATCGAAGCCGCCGAAGCGCAAAAACGCTTACAGGGTTTCATCCGGCGTGCCGGTTGGGCGGAAATTCCCGCTGTCCGAAACGGCCGTGTGTTCGGCATTTACCATACTGCTTCGCGTTCGCTTTCCGATTTGGCATCCGCCCAATTTATCGCCAAAGCGTTGTATCCCGAAGCCTTTGCCGATGTGAATCCGGAAGAGACCTACCGTGAATTCCACCGTAAATACCTGCCGGTCGAGCCGAAGGGTACTTTCTTTATCCGTTTGGGTTGCGACGGTTTGGAAGACTGCAACAAACAAGCGGCTGCCGACACTGTTGCGGCATCAGCCGAAACCGTCGCCGAACCGTCACTATGGCAACGTATTAAAAACTGGTTTGCCGCCCTCTTTGCTTAAAGGTCGTCCAAAATGCTCCGACTGGAAAACGTACATATCCGACGCGGCGATTATGTGGTCGCCGACAGTATCGATTTGACGCTGGAACAAGGCAAAGTCTATTCCGTGCTCGGCCCGAACGGCACGGGCAAATCCTCGCTGATGAAAACGATTTTCGGCGAAGTGGCGCACAAAGGCACCATCCGCTACGGCGACGAAGCGTTGAGCAAAATCCACCTGCAAAGCTGGCGCAAACGCATAGGCTATATGCCGCAGGACACCGCCGCCGAAGCCTCGCTGACCGCACTGGAAGTCGTGTTGCTCGGCCGCATGGACGCGCTGCACATGCACGTCGGCGACGAACTGCTGCACGAAGCCGCAAGTATCATGGCGGAGCTAGGCATCGGCCATCTGGCGCACCGCGACGTCATGCGGCTTTC
The DNA here is from genome assembly GCF_001807625.1 of Neisseria sp. HMSC03D10. Lineage (NCBI taxonomy): Bacteria > Pseudomonadati > Pseudomonadota > Betaproteobacteria > Neisseriales > Neisseriaceae > Neisseria > Neisseria sp. HMSC03D10. The sequence continues at coordinate 1,019 of NZ_KV789580.1, read as the reverse complement.
CGGCGGACAGCGGCAGCTCGTGATGTTTGCCCAAGTCATGCTGCGCCGTCCCGAAATCCTGATGCTGGACGAACCGGTCAGCGCGCTGGATATGCACCATCAGTTGAACCTCTTGGAGCGCGTGGTGCAATACACGCACGAACACAATCTGGTTACGCTGATGGTCTTGCACGATTTGAGCCTCGCCGCGCAATTTTCAGACGGCGTGATTCTGCTCGGCGAAGGCAAAGTACAGGCGCAGGGCGCGCCGCAGGATGTGTTGCAGGCGGACATGATAGGCAGGCTGTACAAAGTGGACATCGAACTTTTATACGACAGCAAAGGCCTGCCCGTTATCCGCCCGATGCAGCAGAGTGCGTAACTTAACCGCTCCTGAAATGTCGGATTTGAGCATCCGGCCTGCGGACTCCCTGCAACTTATCCCCTCGCCCGCGGGAGAGGGTTAGGGAGAGGGCGGTAAGCCCAAGGCTTGCCTCTCCGACTCATCAGCCCGACCCATATTTTTTATCCTTAGAAAGGACTCCCTCCATGAAAAAATCCCTCTTCCTCCTCATGCTGACCGCTTCCCTCGGCGCATACGCCGCCAACCACGAAGTCAAAATGCTCGACAACGGCAAAGACGGTAGTATGGTGTTCGAACCCGGCTACGTCAACGCCAAAGTCGGCGACACCGTAACCTTCAAAGCCGCCAACAAAGGCCACTGGGTGCAAAGCAAAGCCCTGCCCGACGGCGTTGCCGACTTCCTGTCCGAAGACGGCAAAGACTTCACCCTCAAGCTCGACAAAGAAGGCGTATACGTCTATACCTGCCCACCGCACCGCATGATGAACATGAGCGGCGTGATTCAGGTCGGCAAACCGGTGAACAAAGCCAAAGCGCAAGCCGTCGTGGACGAACTGGAAAACCGCGCCATGCAGAGCAAGGGTCGTCTGAAAAAATACATGCAGCAGGTCAAATAAACCGCCGCACAAACAAAAGGTCGTCTGAAACTGAACTGCACCCCAAAAGTTGGACATCC
>NZ_KV789579.1:0-14709 GCF_001807625.1 Neisseria sp. HMSC03D10 | reverse complement strand
AATACTGTAAACAACGCTACTGGTTTCTACATTTAAGGTCGTCTGAAACATTTTCAGACGACTTTAAACCCATCTCTCTCCGTTACTTATTCAATCCCTAAAACAGATCCGGTAAAACAGCCGTCATCAGCCGATAAGCCCATATCCTGTCGATCCAAATAAAAATACCTGTACCGATATTCACGCGCAGGTATTTTCTATTGCAATCCACTATATAATCCCGTTTATTATCCACCGCCCTACTCCCGCCATGTTCTACCTCTACCAGTCCAACCGCCTCGAATCGCTAGCCGCCCTGTTTGCCGGAATCCAAAGGGTCAGGCCGCTTGAGTCTGCTTTGGCGGCGGAACAGATTGTGGTGCAGAGTCAGGGGATGCGGCGTTATTTGAGTGTGTATCTGGCGCGCGAACTGGGGGTGGCGGCGAATTTGCAATTCAGCCTGCCGGCGGGTTTGACGTGGCAGTTGATGCAGAAGCTGATTCCCGATATTCCCGCGCTCAGTCCGTTTTCGCCGGAGGTAATGCGCTGGCGGCTGTTGGATTTGTTCCGCAGCGAGCGTTTTCAGACGACCTCTGAATTTGAAAACGTCCGTTCTGTCTTGCAAAGCTATTTGGGCAGCGGTGAGTCGGCGGATTATCAGTTGGCGGGGCAGTTGGCGGATATTTTCGACCAGTATCTGGTGTACCGGCCGCAGTGGATTGATGCCTGGCAGGAAGGCAAACTTCTGTGGCTGGGCGACGACGAGGTCTGGCAGGCGCAGCTTTGGCGCTATTTGGACGACGGCAACCAATCCGCGCCGCACCGTGTGGCGTTGTGGGAAAAGCTGCTGTCGTCTTTGGATAAGGCGCACCTGCCCGAGCGGTTTTTCGTGTTTGGCATTTCGACGATGGCGCCGATGTATTTGCAGCTTTTGCAGAAAATTTCGGAACATTGCGATGTGTTTGTGTTCGCGCTCAATCCGAGCGGGCAGTATTGGGGCAATGTGATTGAGGCGGCGCAGCTTTTGAAGGGCGGCGACGATGCGGATTTGTCGCAGACGGGGCATCCGCTCTTGGCGTCGCTGGGCAAGCAGGGGCGTGATTTTTTTGATTTTCTGACGGAAATCGGCTTGGAGGAGCAGCCTGTGTTTGAAGAAGTGTCAGACGACACGCTGCTGCATTGCCTGCAAAACGACATTCAAAACCTGTGTATGCCGTCTGAAAACAGCCGCGCGGATTTGCTGGACGACGGCTCCGTCCGTATCGTTTCGGCACACAGCCCCCTGCGCGAATTGCAGATTTTGAAAGACAAGCTGTTGCGGATTCTGCACGAACATCCCGACTGGCAGCCGCACGATATTGCCGTTTTGACGCCGAACATCGAGCCGTACAGCCCGTTTATCGAAGCGGTGTTCGGGCAGGCGCAGGGAGGGGCGCAGGCTTTGCCGTATTCGGTGTCGGACGTGAAACTCAGCCGCCGCCAGCCGCTGCTTTACTCGCTGGAGCAGACGCTGGATTTGTTGGAAAGCCGGTTTGAAGTCGATAAAGTGCTGCCGCTGTTGGAAAGCAGTTTGGTGCTGCGCCGTTTCGGGCTGACGGCGGACGATTTGCCGCTGCTGCACGACACCATTGCCGAATTGAACGTGCATTGGGGTTTGGACGGAACGATGCGCGGCGCGGCGGACAATCTGTTCACTTGGCAGCAGGCGTTGGAACGCATCGTATTGGGCTGGATGCTGCCCGACGACGGCAGCCCGCTCTGGCAAAACGTCAGCGCGTGGCACGGCGATGTCAACCGCCTCGATGTGTTCGGCCGCTTTGCCGCCTTCATCCGCACACTGTCGCGCCTCGCCGCCGAGTGGCGCAAACCCGCAGCGGCGGAAGAATGGACGGAACGCTGCCGCGATTTGGTGCAGTTATTATTCCTGCCCGATGCCGACGACCAATACGCCTTGCAGCAGTTTGAGCAGGCGTTGGCAAAATGGCAGGAAGAAACCGCATTGGCAGGCTTTCGCGGTACTTTGCCGCAACATACCGTCATCCGCCACATCCGCCGCTTCTTAGGCAGCGAAAGCCAAGCAGGATTCCTGCGCGGCGGCATCACCTTTTGCAGCATGGTGCCGATGAGGAGCCTGCCGTTTAAAGTTATCTGCCTCTTGGGGTTGAACGACGGCGATTTCCCGCGCAACACCAAAGCCGCCGTATTCGACCTGATTGCCAAACACCCGCAAAAAGGCGACCGCGCCCGCCGCGACGACGACCGCTACCTTTTCCTCGAAGCCATCATCAGCGCGCGCGACATCCTTTATCTCTCCTACGTCGGCCGCAGCATCCGCAACGACGACGAACTCGCCCCGTCCGCCCTCGTCAGCGAACTCATCGACACCGTCGCCGCCATGACCGGACGGCGCAGTAAAGAGCTGGCGGAACACTGGGTCGAACAACATCCCCTGCAACCGTTCTCACACCGCTATTTCATTGCAGACAAAATTTCAGACGACCTCTTCAGCACGCGGCAGGACTACGCCGAAGCCCTCAACCGCCCGCGCGAACAGGCGCGTCCGTTTTTCAGCGAAGCCCTCGAAGAAAACACCCCCGCACCGACCGTCTGGCAGGACGACTTCATCCGCTTCTGGAAAAATCCCGTCAAAGCATGGCTGCAACAAACCTTGGGTTGGCGCGAACCCTACCGCGACGAAGCATGGGAATCCGCCGAACCCTTCGAGCCGCAACGCGCCGACAAAATCGCCGCCGCCTACCTTGACGCCCGCCGCCACAACCAAGACTTTCAAGAAACCGCCGTCCGCCTCGACGCCGAAAGCCTGTTGCCCGCCGGTGAACTGGGTAAATTGTGGCAGCAGAATTTCCAAGCCGCCGCCAAACGCATAGACGGCGCATTGCTGCAAAGCCCCAAACTGCCGCCCTTTGCCTACGAAATCCAGTTCGACGGGCAAACCCTGCAAGGCAGCCTCGGCAACCTGTACCAATGCGGCCAAGTGTTCTATCTCGACCGCAAACCCAACGCCCCGCAGCGCATCGCCCTCCTGCTCGAACATTTAATCTTTTGCGCAGTAGGGTCGGCGGTAGGGTCGTCTGAAACAGAAACCCGCCAAACCCATATCGTTCAGCCTGAAGAAACAACGCTTTATCCCGAAATATCCGGCAGCCAAGCGCAACAAATGCTGCAAAAATGGCTGACGTTCTTCAACCTCGGACAAACGCGCCCGCTGCCTTTCTTCGCGAAAACCAGCCTCGCCGCCGCCGAAGCCTACGGCAAAAAACAGAGCTGGGAAGATGCCCTGAACAAAGCCAGGGAAAGCTATCACGGCAATAAAGTCAGCAAAGGGCAAAAAGACTATACCGAAGTCGCCTTAGTGTTCGGCAACGAAGACACCGAGCCGGTAGAAGGAGCGTTGTTCCAAAGATTGGTGGAAGAGCTGCTGATACCGCTGCTGGAAGCGGTCAAGGAAGAATCGTCCGATGCGGCATAGAAGCTGCAAATCGGAAGAGGTCGTCTGAAAACGTGAATTCATCGTTTCAGACGACCTCTTCCCTGGTAAACCTGTTTTTAAAACCCTCACTTCCGCCGTCATTCACCAAACTGGAATCCATTGGAAATTCGAAAGGGCAAATGTTTCAAAAACAGTTGCCGAAATACAACCGAAACCTTTGCAAAAAATCCCTTTTCCCCTGCAACCGAAAACCCGTGTTTGGGTTTCGGCTGTCAGGGAAAGAAGAATTTTGCAAAGATCGGTCTTTGCTTCAACTGAATTCAAACCTTTCTATATTGACTTTATATTTTGCATTTCACGTTTTTTGCCGGTTTCATTTTAACCCGACGGCCCAATTCACATATTGCAATCAAATTTTCTTCTTCCGTCTGTTTAAATCCAATTGAATGCTCCCTCTTCCCGGCTAATCGAATTCAAATTCAGACCCGCTTTATCTTTTCAACCATATTCAGCATATGCGTTTGGGTTATCTCCTAAAACAAAAATCCGCTTTATTTTTTAATTAATGAAATTCATTATCAAAATATTTGTAAAGTTTAATAATATGTTATAAAGTAACGGACTTCGTTTCTGAGGTAACTATTATGAATCCGAATTTCAAATTAAACCTACTGACATTATCTTTACTGGCTATAACAAGTATCGCACACGCAGAAGACGAGGTTTCAACTCAAGAGCTTGATGAAATTCAAGTCAAAGGCAAATACATTGCCAAAGAGAAAAAAGTTTTTACCGAAGGCCAAGCCAAAAGTTCGCGTGAACGCGTTTATCAATCCAGCGAAAACATCGATGCCATCGTGCGGAGCATGCCCGGCGTCTTCACCCAACAAGACAAGGGATCGGGGGTATTGGCGGTCAATATTCGTGGCGATAGCGGTTTGGGACGCGTCAATACGATGGTTGACGGCGTCACCCAAACCTTCTATTCCACTTCTGCCGATGCCGGACGCAGCGGCAGCTCTTCGCAATTCGGTACGGCACTGGATCCCAATTTTATTGCCGGTGTGGATGTAACCAAAGGCAGTTTCTCGGGTGCCAACGGCATCAATACCTTATCCGGTACAGCCAATTTCCGTACTTTACGGGTGGACGATGTAGTACACGGAAACCATACCTTCGGCCTTTTAACCAAAGGATTGACCGGCACAAACAGCACAAAAAGCAATTTTATGGCAACCGGAGCGGTACAAAAATGGTTTGACAGCGGTGCGCGCCTTGGCGCGTTATATGGTTACAGCCACCGTAATGTCGAGCAAAACTATAAAGTAGGCGGTGGCGGTCAGCGTATCGGCAATTTTGGCGAAGAATATTTGGACCGTAAAAAACAAGAATATTTTGAAAGCAACTTATTGAAATTCGACCAAGGGCAAAATCGTTGGGTTCGCGACTTTTCCAAGCGCAACGCAGTGGGTAAAAGCTATTGGGAATACCCTTTCTCCAAAAAATATAACGATCCTGAGGTTTTGCAAAGAGATTATGTCGATGATTTGGAAAGAAGCTGGAAAGAGAATTTGGCACCGCAATGGGATCTGACACCTATCGACCCTAGCAGCCTGCAACAACGCTCAAACAGTCATTTGGTCAAAGTGGAATACGAAAACGACAACAACAAGCTGGATCTTCAGCTTCGTACCATGAACAACCGTATCGGCAGCCGCAAAGTAGAAAATCGCAGCTACCAAGCCAATTACAATTTAAACATTGGCGATTATGTCGATTTAAACGTATTGGCCGCCCATAATCTGGGCAAACAAAAATATCCGAAAAACTCACGTTTTTCAGGATGGGGGCTGCTGGATTATTTGGAAACCAAAAACACAGCCAATCTTTTGGATATCAACAACCGCTTCTCTTTCAACCTTCCCAACAAAACAGATTTAAAAGCCACCGTCGGTTTCAATTTCTTTAAAAACCAATACAGTAAAAACCGCTTTCCGGAAGAGCTGAGCCTGTTTTACGACGGCCCCGATCAAGATGCCGGCCTGTACAGCTTTTTAGGCCGCTTCAAAGGCGACAAAGGAATATTTCCTCAAAAATCAACTATATTACAACCTTCAGGCCAGCAAAAATTCAATACGTTCTATTTTGATACTTCCTTGAAAAAAGGCATTTATCAATTGAATTACAGCACCAATATGGTCAACTACCGCTACAAAGGCGAATATACCGACTACTTCAATACCCAAGAAGATTTTAAAAAAGCATTTGGAGAAGATTCTGAAATTTATAAACAGCATTGCACGCCAAGCTGCGACCTTTACGAACCGGTTTATACCAAATCCGGTAAAAAGCATGCGGTAAACCATTCGTTAGCATTAAACATCAATGTCAACGACTACTTTATGCCGTTTATCAGCTATTCGCGTACGCATAGAATGCCAAATATTCAAGAAATGTATTTTTCACAAATCGGCGACTCGGGCGTCAATACCGCCCTTAAGCCGGAACAGGCCAATACTTACCAAATAGGCTTCAATACCTTCAAAAAAGGGATTTTCAAGCCGGATGATGTATTGGGTTTCAAACTGGTCGCCTATCGCAGCAGGATAAACAACTATATTCACAATGTTTATGGCAAATGGTGGGATTTGGATAAAGCACCCAGCTGGGTAACCAGTACCGGCCTGCAATACTCTATCCAGCATCGAAACTATGCCAAACCTGTCCATAAAAATGGTTTGGAAGTGGAAATGAACTATGATTTTGGCCGCTTTTTTTCAACCCTGTCTTACGCATATCAAAAAACCAACCAGCCGACCAATTATAGCGATGCCAGCGAGTCGCCCCGTAACTCTTCTAAAGAAGACCAGATCAAACAAGGTTACGGCTTAAGCAAAATTTCCCGCTTGCCCCGAGATTACGGGCGGTTTGAATTGGGTTCCCGCTGGTTAGGCAACAAATTGACCATCGGCGGCATTATGCGCTATTACGGCAAAAGTACACGGGCGACGACTGAGGAAGAATTTGTTGACGGTACAACCGGTGCCAACACCTACTCTTCACACCAAATGGGCAGAAGGGCGATCAAAAAAACAGAAAGCATCAACAGACAGCCGCTGATTTTTGATTTCTATGCCAATTACGAACCGAAGAAAAACCTTATCCTTCGTTTCGACATTCAAAATGCGTTCAATAAACGCTATATCGATCCTTTGGATGCTGCAAATGATGCCGCAACTCAGCGCTATTTCAGCGTATTTGAAAGAAAAGGCGGTTTAGATGACGAAGAAGTCGAATGTGATGCCAACGGTTTATGCAATGGCAAATATGGCGGCACGACACGCTCCGTCCTGAATAACTATGCGCGTGGCAGGACTTTGCTGTTTACCATCAGTTATAAGTTCTAAATCCAACCATCAGCATTCTTAATACTGTGCTGACTAAAAAGCCGACAAACATAATGTTTGCCGGCTTTTTCAATATATTCTCAAAGGTCTCAACTCATCTTATTGCAAAGATCTCCGCATATAAAAAGGTCGTCTGAACATATGTTTCAGACGACCTTTTTAACTCTTGCTGCTTATTTGTTGTGTTGACGGAAATACGCCCACTCTTCCACAATGGTACCGTCAGGCAGATGGCACATTCCATACTCTCCGCCATCCTTGTCTTTTTTGATTTCCAACTTACCGCCCTGCTTCACACAAAATTCTGAAGCCGGATTGGGCATACCGGTCATCGGTACACTTTCTTTCTCAAGAGCATTGCAAGCTGCCAAAGTAGTTACAGCCGCGAGGCTTAAAATAATCGGCTTAATCACATGTTTTCCTTTTACTATCCAAATATCTCTATTAATTGGATACTCGGTTTTCAGACGACCTCTAAAACAGTTTGAAAATATCCATCAACACAAAATATCAGCGTTTGTTTTGGTGATAAACAGGCATAACTTCCGGCAACATCCTTCGTATTGCTTCGATACGGGTATTGTTGGCGGGATGGGTTGACAAGATGGCAACCTGACTGCCGCCTTGCGCCCTATTCATTTTTTCCCATACGCTGATTGCCGCCTGCGGATTGTAACCTGCCTGAGCCATCAGGCGGACGCCTCCCGCATCTGCCTCGCTTTCCTGATGACGCGAAAAAGGTTTGGTTGCCAATAAATCTGTTCCAACGCCGACCAAATTTCCGTCCAAACCGACGGCACCTGCCAAAATAGAACCGCCCAAGCCGGTCAATACCTGACCTCCGATGGCTTTTTTGCTGTGTTCGAGCAGGGCATGGGTCATTTCATGCCCGATGACTGCGGCGATTTCATCATCCGTCAGTTGCAAACGTTCGACCATGCCGGTATATACCGCCATTTTTCCGCCCGGCATCGCCCAAGCATTCAACTCGTTGCTGCGGATAACGTTCATCTGCCAATTAAAAGGTATACCGGTACGGTTGGCGCGGTTGGCATACGGAACCAGTCGGGAAAACACCCGATGAACACGCTGCGCCGTTAGAGAGCTGACATCCAGCGCATTTTGGCTGCGCGCTTTTTGTACAACCTGCGTATAGTTTCGCTCGGCTCCCTCATTCAAAGCAGCCGTATCATATCCGACCATATCGGCGACGGAAGTACAGCCCGCCAACGCCGCAACCCCGAGCCATAATCCGTACTTTTTATTGATTTTGTTCATTTCAAAAATTCCTTGATGCCCGATAAAAGATTGAAACCAAAACCGTACAAAACGCCTTCCGTTTTCACCCACTGACCATAAAATAAAAAATAAAATGCCGCCTGGTTTTCAGACGGCATAACAAATATTTTAAGAGCGGCGCTGCAACATCCAAGATTCGATCTTACGCGCGTCGTTTACGCGGGTTGTCGAAGTCGGCGAGTTCAGCAATACGATGGTAATCGGTTGGTTTTGAACATTTGCCTTAACCACCATCGAACGTCCTGCTTCGCGGATATAACCGGTTTTCTGAAGCTCGATGTTCCAGCTGCCTTCGCGCACGAGGGCGTTGGAGTTTTTATAGTTTTGGCGGCCGTTTGCCGTCCAAACCGAGCCGTAGTTGGAGGTTGAGTTTTTGCTGATGAGCGGATATTTGCTAGCCGCAGCGACCATACGGTTTAAATCGTTGGCGGTTGATACGTTTTGGAAATTCAGACCGGTAGGTTCGTAGAAACGGCTGCTATACATGCCCAGGCTTTGCGCTTTGGCATTCATGGCAGCAACAAACGCCGACATACCGCCCGGATAGGTGCGGCCCAGCGCGTGTGTTGCGCGGTTTTCGCTGCTCATCAGACTCAGGTGCAGCAATTCGCCGCGCGTCAGTGTTGTGCCGACTGCAAGGCGGCTGCCTGTGCCTTTCAGGCGGTCGATTTCATCAGGAGTAATGGTAATGCGCTCGTTCATATCCAAACGTGCGTCCAAAACGACCATCGCGCTCATCAGTTTGGAAATGGACGCAATCGGCATCACGCGATCTGCGTTTTTCTGATACAGGATTTCACCTGTTTTGTTGTTGAAAATCAAAGCAGCCTGCGATGTCAAAAGCGGCCCCGCCATCATCGCCTGAGCCTCGATTTTTTGTGCGTGGCTTAATGCGAAAGCTTCCATCGGGTCATTTTGGGTTGGAAAATTTTGTTCCAAAAATTGACCCAAAACGTCCATATCGTCTGCAGCGGCAGGGGCGGCGGCGACAGTCAACACCATACCCAAACAGGCGGCACTCAGTGTTTTATAAAATTTCATAACCGACATACTTCAACCAGTAGAATTTAAGACAATTGAATTATTAAAGGAGATATTTTGCTTAAAATACAACAAAATGTAAAGTTCAATATGGTTTTTTTGCGTTTGTTTGCATCTTTTTCCCAAATTGGAAACAATCTTAAGGATGGGAAATTGTGGCGTGTTGCCACGCGTCGGAGGGTCGTCTGAAAACCTTACGCCCAACAGCTTGCCATACGGTATTTGATAAACCTTAAGATACTGATTATACTTACCGACTTTGCCGAAAACCGTTCCCGCAGCATTCGGATGACGGTTTGCCGATATTGCTTGAAAACAGAAGATAAATTATGACTGAAGAAAAACGCTCCTGCTCGTTTTGCGGAAAATCCGAGCATGAAGTCAAAAACCTGATTGAAGGCGAAAACGCTTTTATCTGTAACGAATGTGTAGAAACTTGCGGCGTGATGCTGCAAAGTTCAGACGACCTCTCCGCAGACAAATCTGCAACGGATGCGTCCCATCCGAACAACAAGCTGCCCACGCCTGCCGAAATCGTCGCCAACCTCAACGATCACGTTATCGGTCAGGAACAAGCCAAGAAAGCCTTGGCGGTGTCGGTGTACAACCATTACAAACGCCTGCGCCATCCCAAAGCCAACGGCAACGTCGAATTGTCGAAATCCAACATCCTGCTTATCGGTCCGACCGGTTCGGGTAAAACCCTGTTGGCGCAGTCTTTAGCGCGCAAACTGGACGTACCGTTCGTCATGGCGGACGCGACCACACTGACTGAAGCGGGTTATGTCGGTGAAGACGTCGAACAAATCATTACCAAGCTTTTGGGCAAATGCGATTTTGATGTCGAAAAAGCCCAGCGCGGCATCGTTTATATCGACGAAATCGACAAAATCTCGCGTAAAAGCGACAACCCGTCGATTACCCGCGACGTATCCGGCGAGGGCGTGCAACAAGCCTTGCTGAAACTGATTGAAGGTACGGTTGCCAGCGTTCCGCCCCAAGGCGGCCGCAAACATCCGAATCAGGAATTTATCAACGTCGATACGACGAACATCCTGTTTATCTGCGGCGGCGCGTTTGCAGGCTTGGAAAAAGTGATCCGTCAGCGTACTGAAAAAGGCGGTATCGGTTTTGGCGCGTCCGTTCACAGCAAGGACGAAAATGCCGACATTACCGGATTGTTTGAAATCGTTGAGCCTGAAGACTTGATTAAATTCGGTCTGATTCCCGAGTTAATCGGCCGTCTGCCCGTTATCGCTACGCTGGCGGAATTGGACGAAGACGCATTGGTCAACATTTTGACCAAGCCGAAAAATGCCTTGGTGAAACAATATCAAACCCTGTTCGGCATGGAAAATGTCGAATTGGAATTTGAAGAAGAAGCCTTGCGCAGCATCGCCCGTCAGGCAATGGAACGCAAAACCGGCGCGCGCGGCCTGCGCTCCATCGTTGAACGTTGCCTGTTGGATACCATGTATCAACTGCCTGATTTGAAAGGCGTGACCAAAGTTGTCATCGGTAAAAACGTCATTGAGAAAGGCGAACAGCCCAAGCTCCTGCGTGAAGACGGAAGCGAATATCAGGCAAACGCCCGGTAAAAGAATGAACCGGTCATTCCGATAAAACATAAAAGGTCGTCTGAAACCCTGTTTTCAGACGACCTTTTCGTATTTTTCAAGATAATTCGTTTCAATAGCAAACACCTATTACATCCGATAACATAAATATTCCAATTTTTGCCAAACTGGTCTATGATACCTAAAAGGATTGTTTACAATTCTTTGATTGCAAATCATTTGCAACGGATAGAAGAAAAACAGAAAAAAGGAACAAAGAGATGTTAGAAGCCTATCGCAAAGCCGCCGCCGAGCGTGCTGCCCTCGGTATCCCGCCCCTCCCTTTGAACGCGCAGCAAACCGCCGATTTGGTCGAGCTGCTGAAAAACCCGCCCGCAGGCGAAGGTGAATTCTTGGTTGAACTGCTTGCCCACCGTGTTCCGCCCGGTGTGGACGATGCCGCCAAAGTCAAAGCCTCATTCCTGGCTGCCGTTGCCGAAGGCAGCGCATCCAGCCCGCTGATTTCCCCCGAATATGCGACCGAACTTTTAGGTACAATGCTCGGCGGTTACAACATTCATGCCTTAATCGAACTCTTGGACAACGACAAACTCGCGCACATCGCTGCCAAAGGTTTGAAACATACGCTTCTGATGTTCGATTCTTTCCACGACGTTCAGGAAAAAGCCGAAAAAGGCAACAAATACGCGCAGGAAGTTTTGCAATCTTGGGCGGATGCCGAATGGTTCACCTCGCGCGCCAAAGTTCCCGAAAAAATCACTGTTACCGTCTTCAAAGTTGACGGCGAAACCAATACAGACGACCTTTCTCCCGCGCCTGACGCGTGGAGCCGTCCCGACATTCCGCTGCACGCGCTGGCGATGCTGAAAAACCCGCGCGACGGCATCACGCCCGACAAACCGGGCGAAGTCGGTCCGATTAAATTGTTGGAAGAACTCAAAGCCAAAGGTCATCCCGTTGCCTATGTCGGCGACGTGGTCGGTACCGGTTCTTCACGCAAATCCGCGACCAACTCTGTGATTTGGCATACCGGCGAAGACATTCCGTTCGTACCGAACAAACGCTTCGGCGGCGTATGTTTGGGTGGAAAAATCGCGCCGATTTTCTTCAATACTCAAGAAGACTCTGGCGCGTTGCCGATTGAAGTCGATGTTTCCGCGCTGAAAATGGGCGATGTCGTCGATATCCTGCCTTATGAAGGCAAAATCGTGAAAAACGGCGAAACCGTTGCCGAGTTCAGCCTGAAATCTCAAGTATTGCTGGACGAAGTGCAAGCCGGCGGCCGTATCAACCTGATTATCGGTCGAGGTCTGACCGCCAAAGCGCGCGAAGCGTTGAAACTGCCTGCTTCCACCGAATTCCGTCTGCCTCAAGCACCTGCCGAAAGCAAAGCCGGTTTCACGTTGGCGCAAAAAATGGTCGGTCGCGCCTGCGGTCTGCCGGAAGGACAAGGCGTACGCCCGGGTACTTATTGCGAACCGCGCATGACGACGGTCGGCTCGCAAGACACCACCGGTCCGATGACCCGCGACGAGTTGAAAGACTTGGCTTGTTTGGGCTTCTCCGCCGATATGGTGATGCAGTCTTTCTGCCACACCGCGGCTTATCCGAAACCTGTCGATGTGAAAACCCATAAAGAACTGCCCGCCTTCATTTCTACCCGTGGCGGCGTGGCTCTTCGTCCGGGCGACGGCGTGATCCACTCATGGCTCAACCGCTTGCTGCTGCCTGATACCGTCGGTACCGGCGGCGACAGCCACACCCGTTTCCCTATCGGTATTTCCTTCCCCGCAGGCTCCGGCCTGGTTGCTTTCGCAGCAGCCACCGGCGTGATGCCGCTCGATATGCCTGAGTCCGTATTGGTACGCTTCAGCGGCAAACTGCAACCGGGCGTAACCCTGCGCGATTTGGTGAACGCCATTCCGCTTTACGCGATTAAACAAGGTTTGCTGACCGTTGCCAAAGCCGGTAAGAAAAACATCTTCTCCGGCCGCATCCTCGAAATCGAAGGTCTGCCTGATTTGAAAGTGGAACAAGCCTTTGAATTGACCGACGCATCCGCCGAACGCTCCGCCGCCGGCTGTACCGTGAAGCTCAACAAAGAGCCGATTATCGAGTACATGAAATCCAACGTCGTGTTGATGAAAAACATGATTGCTGACGGCTATCAAGACCCGCGCACTTTGGAACGCCGCATCAAGGCTATGGAAGCATGGTTGGCAAACCCCGAATTGCTCGAGGCGGATAAAGATGCCGAATACGCCGCCGTGATTGAAATCAACATGGACGACATCAAAGAGCCGATTATCGCCTGCCCGAACGACCCCGACGACGTATGCTTCATGTCCGAACGTTCCGGCACCAAAATCGACGAAGTGTTCATCGGTTCGTGCATGACCAACATCGGCCACTTCCGCGCCGCCTCCAAACTCTTGGAAGGCAAGTCCGACATCCCCGTTCGCCTGTGGATGGCGCCGCCGACCAAAATGGACGCGAAAGAGTTGTCCGACGAAGGCCACTACGGCGTACTCGGCCGTGCGGGCGCGCGCATGGAAATGCCGGGTTGCTCATTGTGTATGGGTAACCAAGCCCAAGTACACGAAGGCGCGACAGTCATGTCCACTTCCACTCGTAACTTCCCGAATCGCTTGGGTAAAAACACCTTCGTTTACCTTGGCTCGGCAGAGTTGGCAGCGATTTGCTCCAAACTGGGCAAAATCCCGACCGTTGAAGAATACCAAGCCAATATCGGTATCATCAACGAACAGGGCGACCAAATCTACCGCTACATGAACTTCAACGAAATCGACAGCTACAACGAAGTAGCCGAGACCGTGAATGTTTAACAAGTAGGTAAAGCAGTTTCAGACGACCCCTCCAATGACTAAACCTATGAGGTCGTCTGAAAACAAAAAAACAGAACAGTTTTCGCTGTTCTGTTTTTTTATTTTCAAGTCAATCACCATATTCCCTACTGCCGGATATATCTCCTACCCGCTGATAATCCCGTTCACACCTGCTGCCGCTGCCAAACGATACAATATTTCCTGAGGCATATCATTGTGCCACAGACGGGTAATATTGGCGATAACCGGAAGACGGCACACTTTCCTAACCCGAACGATGGCATCGACATCCAAACGGTATGCATGTTCCGGCTCAAAACTGAGTGTCCCAGCTTCACCGAGCACAATGTGGCTGTTGCCGCGCAAAGCGATATGTTCTGCCGCCATCAGCCAATCATCAACGCGATGATGCTTGTCTTTACACAACACTACCGGCGTATTCAGACGACCTACCTCATCCAAAAGCGTCCGATTGTTCATCATACTGCCGCCCAAATACAAAATATCCGCTCCGGCAGACAAGGCCTCATCTATCTGGCGCACATCACGGATACGGACAATGACGGGCTTGCCTGTTTTCTGCAAATCAGAAATTTCCTGAACAATCGCCCGAACCCGTAAGTTTTCACGCTGCTCGTCCACTTTTTCATAAGGGCGTGCAGGAAGGTAAAACGGATCGACAAATACTGCATCCGCCTCTTCCGCCCTATCCGTATCGGCAGTAATATCCAACCGCTTCACTCCGCCGAATATCACACCCCGTACAACAATCCTGCCGTCTTCCTCGTCCGCCTCTCGGCTGATAATTTTCCAATCGTTCAATACCCGGACAACGCGTTCCACATCAGGCAGACGTTCCAATTCATTTGGACGGAACACCCGCTCATCACCAACCGCACCGATAATCGTCCGCTCTTCCCCCCGAGAGATATGCTCTTTCAACCCCTTATTACGAATAAACCCGATTACCCCCTCTACCGACTCCTGAGAAGCATTCTTACCCATCACAATAATCATCATATATCTCCTGAAACAGATAGAAATATTAGCATATTGGCTTAGCAAGTAAAATTTATTTTATAGTAAATTAAAATCAAAATAGGACAGTA
>NZ_KV789578.1:0-11985 GCF_001807625.1 Neisseria sp. HMSC03D10 | reverse complement strand
TGGGGGAAAGGCTTTTTTGCAAAGGTCTCAACTAGTATTTTGTACTGATTGATTAGAAAAATATAACAAGATGCAACTATTAGGTTTGAAATAAAAAGTCGTCTGAAACCATATTTTCAGACGACCTTCGACATCCGACGGTCTGTTTGTCGCCAAAATCCAATTTATCCTTGAAATTCATGTAAACGACAGTAAAATACACAAAGATTTGCCCGCCTTTTGCCACAGCGTGAAAACCTGCTCAGACAGGCGGGAAGATTCCGACTTTGCAGCACCACGCTGCCCTACCAATCTCAAACAGAAAGCACGAAACATGGCGTTAATCGTACACAAATACGGCGGCACATCAGTAGGCTCACCCGAACGCATTAAAAACGTAGCCAAACGTGTCGCCAAAGCCCGCGCCGAAGGACACGACATCGTTGTCGTCGTATCCGCCATGAGCGGCGAAACCAACCGCTTGGTTGCGCTGGCGCACGAAATGCAGGAGCATCCCGATCCGCGCGAGCTGGACGTCGTCTTAGCTACCGGCGAGCAAGTGACCATCGGCCTTTTGGCAATGGCATTGAAAGACATCGGCGTGGATGCCAAAAGCTACACCGGCTGGCAGGTCGCCCTCAAAACCGATACTTCCCACACCAAAGCCCGCATCGAAAGCATCGATGACGAAAAAATGCGCGCCGACCTCGCCGAGGGCAAAGTCGTCATCGTCGCCGGCTTCCAAGGCATCAGCAGCGAAGGCGATATTTCCACACTCGGAC
This sequence comes from Neisseria sp. HMSC03D10, assembly GCF_001807625.1. Lineage (NCBI taxonomy): Bacteria > Pseudomonadati > Pseudomonadota > Betaproteobacteria > Neisseriales > Neisseriaceae > Neisseria > Neisseria sp. HMSC03D10. The sequence goes on along the minus strand of NZ_KV789578.1, from coordinate 11,224 downwards.
GTGGCGGTTCCGACACCTCCGCCGTTGCGCTTGCCGCAGCCCTCAAAGCGGACGAATGCCAAATCTATACCGACGTAGACGGCGTTTACACCACCGACCCCCGCGTCGTACCCGAAGCGCGCCGCATGGATACGGTTACATTTGAAGAAATGATCGAACTGGCAAGTCTCGGTTCGAAAGTTTTGCAAATCCGTTCAGTAGAATTCGCCGGAAAATACAAAGTGCGCCTGCGCGTACTGAGCAGCCTGCAAGACGGCGGCAACGGCACCTTAATTACCTTTGAAGAGGACGACAACATGGAAAGAGCTGCCGTAACCGGTATCGCATTCGATAAAAACCAAGCCCGCATCAACGTACGCGGCGTACCCGACAAACCCGGCGTCGCCTATCAGATTTTAGGCGCGGTTGCCGATGCCAACATCGAAGTCGACATGATCATCCAAAATGTCGGCAGCGAAGGCACTACCGATTTCTCCTTCACCGTACCGCGCGGCGAGTACAAACAAACCATCGAAATCCTGACCAAACTGCAAGACAGCATCGGCGCCGCAGCCATCGACGGCGACGACACCGTGTGCAAAGTCTCCGCAGTCGGTTTGGGCATGCGTTCGCACGTCGGCGTTGCTGCCAAAATCTTCCGTACCCTCGCCGAAGAAGGTATCAACATCCAAATGATTTCCACCTCAGAAATCAAAGTTTCCGTCTTGATTGACGAGAAATACATGGAACTTGCCACCCGCGTCCTGCACAAAGCGTTTGATTTGGGTTAATCAGGTTGTATGCTTGAAAGGTCGTCTGAAATTTTATTTTCAGACGACCTTTTATTTTATTGTGGAAAAGTAGCCCAGTTTTTTGAATCAGGCATTTTTGAGTGAAAAGATTACAGGGGAGGGTGGTGGTATAGCGGATTAAAATTGCAATGATACAGCGTTGCCAACGCCCTTATATACTATCCGTAAACGGCCCCCGTTGCTGCTTTGCCTCATTTTTATTTTAATCCGCTATAACAATGTAGATATTTACTGTTTTGATTTACTCCGGCTTGTCAGATATAGGCAGTAACAGCAATGTTTTCAGACGACCTTTTGATGCCTTGATATTTTGATGTCTTGATATTTAGTGAGGTTAGGCTATCTTTCTGTTTTCCCTTATAATGCCGAGTCTTTCTATACACTTTTCCGTCCTCCCCCTTTTCCCATGAAACCGATTCCTAGCTATACGCGCTGGTGGCGTTATAAATCCTACCTGCCCGACGCATCGCTGCCGGCGCATACGGTGGATTGCCCGGACTGCGGCAACCGCATGGATATTCCGCGCCTGCGGCAGGGGCAGGAAGCGCATTGTCCGGTGTGCAATCATGAAGTGGTCGAGGTGGAAAACAATCCTTATGTTGCGCCGCTGGCTTACGCGACGACTTCGCTGATTTTGATGGCGTTTGCGTACAGCATGGTTTATATCCGCGTGGAACTCTTCGGCGTAACATCCGTCCTGTCGCTGCCTGAAATGATGCGGCTTTTGATTTATCAGGATTACGGCTTTCTGGCGGAAGTGATGTTCGTCCTCACTTTCGGTGCGCCGGTATTGTTTTTGCTGCTTTGTTTGTACGTTTATACCGCGTTGGTGCGCGAGCGGGCGTATCCTGCGCTGCGGTTTGCGACGCGGGTTTTGGTCAGGCTGCGTCATGCGATTATGGTGGATGTGTTCTTTATTTCCACTTTGGTGGCGTATATCAAGCTCTCGTCTGTGGCGGAGGTTGAATTCGGCTCGGCATTTTATTTGATGTTTGCGCTGTCGGTCATGCTGATTCGGACTTCAGTCTCGATTCCTCAACATTGGGTTTATTATAAAATCCACAGGCTGACGGGTGGGGATGCGGTGCAAACGGCATCCGAAGACAAAACCTGTTGCAGCCGCTGCCTGTATTTCAGCGATAAAGACGAGCAGCCTTGCGAGGTTTGCGGTGCGGATTTGTACCGCCGCCGCCCGAAAAGCCTGAGCATTTCGCTGGCGTTTTTGATTGCGGCGTTTATCCTGTATTTCCCCGCGAATATTCTGCCGATTATGATTTCGTCAAACCCTACCGCGCTGGAAGTCAATACGATTTTCAACGGCATTGTGTATATGTGGAACGACGGCGACAGGCTGATTGCGGTGATTATTTTCAGCGCGAGTATTTTGGTGCCGGTATTGAAGATTATCGCGATGGCGGTTTTGATTGCGTCTGCTTATTTCAAACCGCCGATGAGCGCGCCGAAAATGTCGGTGCTTTACCGGATTACTGAATCCATCGGCCGCTGGTCGATGATCGATATTTTTGTGATTATTATTTTGATGAGTTCGTTCCACACCAACATGGCGCGCGTCGTCCCCGGCGGGGCGGCGGTTTATTTCTGCCTGGTTGTGGTATTGACCATGCTGTCTGCCTATTATTTCGACCCCCGCCTGATTTGGGACAGGCAGCAGCAGCTTTCAGACGACCCCGATTCCGACGATAACCAGAAACAATGAAAAAACACGATTCTTCTCAAACGCATCGCGCACCCGCGCGCGTCAAAAAAACCAATGTCTTCACGTCCATCGTGTGGCTGATTCCGCTGATTGCGCTGATTGCGGGCGGCTGGCTGCTGGTAAAGGACATCCGCAACCGAGGTCCGGTCGTCACGCTTTTGATGGACAGCGCGGAAGGCATTGAAGTCAACAATACGGTGATTAAAGTGTTGAACGTCGATGTCGGACACGTTACCCGCATCAAGCTGCGCGACGACCAAAAAGGCGTGGAAGTCACCGCCCAGCTTAACGCCGATGCGAAAGACCTCATCCGCAGCGATACGCAGTTTTGGGTGGTGAAACCGCGTATCGACCAAAGCGGCGTAACCGGTTTGAGCACACTCCTGTCCGGTTCGTATATCGCGTTTACGCCGGGCAAAAGCAATGAAACGAAGGACGTATTTGAAGTGCAGGACATCCCGCCGATTGCCGCCATCGGGCAAAGCGGCCTGCGCCTGAAGCTGGTCGGTCAAAACGACAAAATCCTCAACGTCAGCAGCCCCGTGCTTTATGAAAACTTTATGGTCGGACAGGTAGAAAGTGCGCATTTCGAGCCTGCCGACCAAACCGTGCATTACACCATCTTCATCCAAAGCCCGAACGACAAATTGATTAATTCGGAAAGCCGCTTCTGGCTGGAGAGCGGCATCAATATCGAAACCACGGGCAGCGGCGTGAAACTCAATTCCGCCCCCCTGCCTGCGTTGCTTTCCGGCGCAATTTCGTTTGATTCGCCAAAAACCAAAAACAGCAAAAATGTGAAAAGCGAAGACAGTTTTACGCTTTACGACAGCCGCAGCGAAGTGGCAAACCTGCCCGATGACCGTTCGTTGTATTACACCGCGTTTTTCAAACAGTCCGTGCGCGGTCTGACCGCCGGTTCGCCCGTCGAATATAAAGGACTGAATGTGGGCGTGGTTTCCGACGTTCCCTATTTCGACCGCAACGACAGCCTGCATCTGTTTGAAAACGGCTGGATTCCCGTGCGCATCCGCATCGAGCCCTCGCGCATGGAAATCAACGCTGACGAACAAAGCAAAGAACATTGGAAACAACAATTCCAAGCTGCTTTGGGTAAAGGTCTGACCGCCACCATTTCCAGCAACAATTTGATTACCGGCAGCAAAATGGTCGAATTGACCGACCAGCCTTCGTCTTCGCCCAAGCTGCGACCGCACACCGTTTACGCAGGCGATACCGTCATTGCCACACAAGGCGGCGGTTTGGACGATTTGCAGGCGAAAGTGGCGGATTTACTGGAGAAATTCAACAATCTGCCGTTGGATAAAACCGTTGCCGGGTTGAACGGTTCGCTCGCCGAACTCAAATCCACCCTCAAATCTGCCAATGCCGCCCTAAGCTCTATCGACAAACTGGTCGGCAAACCGCAAACGCAAAACATTCCGAACGAGCTGAACCAAACCCTGAAAGAATTGCGCCAAACCCTGCAAGGCGTATCGCCGCAATCGCCCATCTACGGCGACGTGCAAAATACCCTGCAAAGTTTGGACAAAACCCTCAGAGACGTACAGCCCGTCATTAATACTTTGAAAGAAAAACCCAATGCGCTGATTTTCAACAGCAGCAGCAAAGACCCCATCCCGAAAGGAAGCCGATAATGCGCCTCTTCCCGATTGCCGCCGCCCTGACGCTTGCCGCCTGCGGCACCGCGCAAAGCCCGCAATATTTCGTCCTGCCCGACAGCCAATACATCCGGCCTGCGGCGCAAGGCAGTGAAATCGCGGTCAAAGTCAACCTTGCCGAACCGCTTGCCAGCGGCGGCCTCGTTTACCAAACCGACGCATATCATGTGAATCTGGCGAAAAACCACCTTTGGGCAGCACTGCTCGACGGTGCGTTGGCGGCAAACCTCAGCAACAAACTCAACCGCCTCAACCCGCGCCATACTTTCGTTCCCGCCTCGCGCAGCCAAAGCAGCCAAACCCTGAAAATCTATATCGAAGCCTTCCAAGGCAGCTATCAGGGGCAGACTACCGTCAGCGGCTACGCCCTATGGCCGGACGGACGCAACAAACCGTTTGACGTTACCACCCCGCAACAAGGCGACGGCTATACCGCCATGCTCGAATCTTTGGAAAACGGTTTGAACGAAGCGGCAAAAAGCATCGCCTATTGATGAGGTCGTCTGAAAACCCCCGCTGTGGGTTTCGCTAAAACCATTCATCGTGTAAAAGGAAGAAATATGCACAACATCACGCTCTACACCCATCCCTTTTCACGCGGCAGATACGTCGTATGGATGCTCAAAGAATGCGGCGCGGAATACACCGTCGTACTCGTCCAGTTCGGCACACAAATGAAATCCGCCGAATATCTCGCCATCAATCCGCAAGGGCAAGTCCCCGCGCTCAAATTCGGTGATGCCGTACTGACCGAATCGACCGCCATCATTACCTTTTTGGCAGAACAGTTCCCCGACAAACACCTCATCCCCGCCGCAGGTACGGTGGAGCGCGGCGAATACTACCGCTGGATGTGCATATTGATGCACCTCGAATACGCAGCCTTCAACAAATTGCACAACCTGCCCGTCGATACGCCCGAATGCCGCCGCCAAATCGGTTACGGCGATTTTGATACCGCATGGAACACCTTGCGCGAACACTTGAAAAACCGCGACTACATCGTCGGAAACAGCTTTACCGCGATGGATTTGTACTGCTCCGCGCTGATTCTGCACTTAACGCAAAATTGGAAAGTGTTGCCCGCCGATGAAACCGACGTATTGCAACGCTACGCCGCCAAACATCTCGCCCGCCCCGCTTTCGCCGAAACCACGGCATGGATGCTGGAAACCGCCGCCCAAATGCCGCCGGTGGCATAAATCAAGATTATTAAAACCAAAAGGTCGTCTGAAAACCCTTCGCAATCAGGTTTTCAGACGACCTTTGTTGTTATATTCGGCGATGTTTTCTCAACCGAACAGTCTGTTCACATCAGACGCTTTTTTGCGGTAAGGCAGGCGGATGTCGACGCGGAAAATGCCGTCGAGTTGGCGGCTTTGGATTTTGGCATCGTTGTCGTACATTAGCGTCAGGCGTTCTTTGAGGTTGTGCAATGCCATCGAGTTGCCTTTGTGCGGTTTGGCGTTTTCGCTGCTTTCGGGCGGGGTGTACGGGTTTTCAATGCGGATGTAGATGGATGATTTGTTGAGCTTGGTAAACACGGTAATCATGCCGGGGCGGTGGGTCGATTCGACGCCGTGGAAGACCGCGTTTTCCAAAAGGGGTTGGAGCAGGAGGTGCGGCGTTTCCGCGTCATCGGGCGCCTGGTGCTGCCACATCACCTGCACGCGCATATGGCCCATGCGGATTTGTTCGATGGCGATGTATTCCTGTGCCCACTCGATTTCCTGTCCTAAAGTGCTGCTTTGGCTGCCGTCACGCAGTTGGGCGCGGAACAGGTTGGCGAGGTTTTCCAGCAGGGTTTCCGCATCATACGGGCGAAGACGGATGAGGCTGATGGCGGCGTTGAGGCTGTTGAACAGGAAATGCGGGCGGATGCGGGCGGTCAGCGCGCTGAGGCGGGCTTCGGAAATCGAAGGCGCAAGGCCGTTCCGGCGCGAGGCTTCGTAATACATCAGCCCGAGCAGGAAAAGGTTGAACAGGAAGAAATGTTGCGAGAGCGTTCTGCCGTGTGTTTTCAGAATGAAGAAATCGACGATTGCAAATATCGATAAGTTCAAAAAATAGGTAATAATGACGCCGTAGGGCGATGTTTTGATGGCAGGGGTGAAGATATTGACGAAATAGGCTTTAACCAAAATCCCCAGTAATACGGGAAACACCCATTGGGAATGATGGTAAATCTCTGCGGAATAGGAGAGCGAAGAATCGCTGATCAAGGGTAGAAAGAACAGACTGCCCAAGACAATAATCAAAAGGCGCACGACTGTTGCCGAATTGCGCAGGTCCGGGACGGCGAATGTATTGTTGATTTGACGTATAATAGACATAAAATTTCCAACCGTTTTCTTTTAATGCGTTTATACGAGCCTTATTGGCTCTGTTATTTTATCTGAAGGACGAAACCATGAGTAAGGACAAAACCTGGTCGGGCCGTTTTAACGAGCCTGTTTCCGAACTGGTGAAAAAATACACCGGTTCGATCGATTTCGACAAACGGCTTGCAGAGTGGGACATTCAGGGTTCGCTGGCTCACGCGCAAATGCTTGTTCAATCAGGTGTTTTGAGTGAAGAAGATTTGGCGGCGATTCGTCAGGGAATGGCGGAGATTATAGCAGAAATCAAGGACGGTACTATTTCTTGGTCACTGGATTTGGAAGACGTCCACATGAACATCGAGCGCCGCCTTACCGAAAAAATCGGCGATGCCGGCAAACGCCTGCATACCGGCCGCAGCCGCAACGACCAAGTTGCCACCGACATCCGCCTGTGGTTGCGCGACCAGATTACCGTTATTCAAGACCTGATTCGAAGCCTTCAGACGGCCTTGGTCGATTTGGCGGAACAAAACGCCGAAACCGTCATGCCCGGTTTCACCCATCTGCAAGTCGCCCAACCCGTCAGCTTCGGACACCATATGCTCGCCTACGTCGAAATGCTCGGACGCGATTTCGAGCGCATGACCGACTGTCGCAAACGCGTCAACCGTATGCCGCTCGGTGCCGCCGCCCTTGCCGGTACGACTTATCCGATTCAGCGCGAAATCACCGCCGAATTGCTGGGTTTCGAACAAATCTGCCAAAACTCGCTCGATGCCGTATCCGACCGCGATTTTGCCGTCGAGTTCACCGCCGCCGCCTCGCTGATTATGGTTCACCTGAGCCGCTTGTCCGAAGAATTGATTTTGTGGATGAGTCCGCGTTTTGGCTTTATCGACATTGCCGACCGTTTCTGCACAGGTTCGTCCATCATGCCGCAGAAGAAAAATCCCGACGTTCCCGAACTCGTGCGCGGCAAGTCAGGTCGTGTCATCGGACACCTTATCGGCTTGATTACCCTGATGAAATCGCAGCCCTTGGCGTACAACAAAGACAATCAGGAAGACAAAGAACCGCTGTTTGATACCGCCGACACGCTCATCGACACCCTGCGGATTTACGCCGACATGATGCGCGGGGTTACCGTCAAACCTGACAACATGCGCGCCGCCGTGATGCAGGGCTTCGCTACCGCCACCGATTTGGCAGATTACTTGGTAAAAAAAGGCATGCCTTTCCGCGACAGCCACGAAGTCGTCGCCCAAGCCGTGCGCCACGCCGACCAAGCGGGCGTCGATTTGAGCGAACTGCCGCTCGAAGTCCTGCAAGGCTTCAGCGATCTGATTTCAGACGACGTGTACGGCGTACTGACACCCGAAGGCAGTCTGAACGCGCGCAACCACTTGGGCGGAACCGCGCCGGAGCAAGTGCGCCTCCAAGTGAAACGCTGGCAGGAGTTGTTGGCTTAAAAAGGAATAGATAGAAAGGTCGTCTGAAAACCAAAAATAGGGCTTTCAGACGACCTTTTCTGGTGAAGTAACTGGTGAATAGTCAGATTTGCTTTTTAACATTATCCCCGTAAAATTCCGGGTCGTCGTAGAACTTTAACCATTGCCCGCATATTCGAAAAATAAGATATTTTCGATGCATCTGTTTTCAGACGGCCTCCTACATTATTTCAGAAAGCCAAAATATGAATACCAAACAAAAAGTCATCGCCATAGACGGGCCCAGTGCATCGGGAAAAGGGACGGTCGCTTCCCGCGTCGCTCAGGCTTTAGGGTTCGATTATCTGGACTCAGGCGCGTTATACCGCCTGACCGCGCTGTATGCGAAGAAACGGGATGTGGAATGGAACGATGAAGTGGCGGTTGCCGCGTTAGCGGAAAATCTGCCCGCCCGCTTTGAAGGCACTCAGGTCTTTTTGGATGATGAAGACGTTTCGGGACAAATCCGCAGCGAAGCCATCGGCATGGGCGCTTCTGCAGTGGCGCAGTTGCCAAAAGTGCGTGCCGCTCTTTTGCAGCGGCAGCGTGATTTTCTGACGGGAAAAGGTTTAGTTGCCGACGGGCGCGATATGGGTTCGGTTGTATTCCCCGATGCGGCATTAAAGGTTTTTCTGACCGCAGGTGCGAAAATACGGGCGGAACGCCGTGCCAAACAAATCGGCATTCCGTGCGGAGGCTTGGAATTTGAAAGGATTTTGTCGGACATCGAGGCACGCGACGAAGCGGACCGCCGCCGCAGCATTGCGCCCTTAAAGCAGCTTCCCGACGCGGAGCTTTTGGATACGGGCGGGCTGAGTATCGAAGAAGCTGTAAAAAAAGTGCTTGATTGGTATCATAAAGTTTGAAATTTAGGGTATAATCCCTGCGTTTTGTTTCAGACGACCTTTGGAGCATCCGAAGGTCGTCTGAAATATTTATTTTCAAAGCCTGCCGTGCCAAGGGCGGCAGGCATTCTCCAACCTACCCCGCACCCCTTGGCGGTGTACCGAAAAGAGTATATATGACTATGGAAAATTTTGCCCAGTTGCTTGAAGAAAGCTTTACCCTGCAAGAAATGAACCCGGGTGAGGTGATTACTGCCGAAGTCGTGGCAATCGATCAAAACTTCGTTACCGTTAATGCAGGTCTGAAATCAGAATCTCTGATTGACGTTGCTGAATTCAAAAACGCTCAGGGCGAGATTGAAGTTAAAGTTGGCGATTTCGTTACCGTTACCATCGAATCCGTTGAAAACGGCTTCGGTGAAACCAAACTGTCCCGCGAAAAAGCCAAACGTGCTGCCGACTGGATCGCTTTGGAAGAAGCGATGGAAAACGGCGACATCCTGTCCGGCGTTATCAATGGCAAAGTCAAAGGCGGCCTGACCGTTATGATCAACAGCATCCGCGCATTCCTGCCGGGTTCTTTGGTTGACGTACGTCCCGTTAAAGACACTTCCCACTTTGAAGGCAAAGAAATCGAATTCAAAGTCATCAAACTGGACAAAAAACGCAACAACGTCGTGGTTTCCCGCCGCGCCGTTCTGGAAGCTACTTTGGGTGAAGAGCGCAAAGCCCTGCTGGAAAACCTGCAAGAAGGCTCTATCATCAAAGGTATCGTTAAAAACATCACCGACTACGGTGCATTCGTTGACTTGGGCGGCATCGACGGCCTGTTGCACATCACCGACCTGGCATGGCGCCGTGTGAAACACCCGAGTGAAGTTCTGGAAGTCGGTCAGGAAGTTGAAGCCAAAGTCCTGAAATTCGACCAAGACAAACAACGCGTTTCTCTGGGTATGAAACAATTGGGCGAAGATCCTTGGAGCGGCCTGACCCGTCGTTACCCACAAGGTACCCGCCTGTTCGGTAAAGTATCCAACCTGACCGACTACGGTGCGTTCGTTGAAATCGAACAAGGTATCGAAGGTTTGGTACACGTTTCCGAAATGGACTGGACCAACAAAAACGTACACCCAAGCAAAGTCGTACAATTGGGCGACGAAGTCGAAGTCATGATTCTGGAAATCGACGAAGACCGCCGACGTATCTCTTTGGGCATGAAACAATGCCAAGCCAATCCTTGGGAAGAATTCGCCGCCAACCACAACAAAGGCGACAAAATCTCCGGTGCGGTTAAATCCATCACTGACTTCGGCGTATTCGTAGGCCTGCCCGGCGGTATCGACGGTCTGGTTCACCTGTCCGACCTGTCTTGGACTGAAGCCGGCGAAGAAGCTGTACGCAAATACAAAAAAGGCGAAGAAGTTGAAGCCGTTGTATTGGCAATCGACGTTGACAAAGAGCGTATCTCTTTGGGCATCAAACAACTGGAAGGCGATCCTTTCGGTAACTTCATCAGCGTAAACGACAAAGGTTCTTTGGTTAAAGGTTCTGTGAAATCTGTTGATGCCAAAGGTGCCGTTGTTGCCCTGTCTGACGAAGTAGAAGGCTACCTGCCTGCTTCCGAATTCGCAGCCGACCGCGTTGAAGACCTGACCACCAAACTGAAAGAAGGTGACGAGGTTGAAGCCGTTATCGTAACCGTCGACCGCAAAAACCGCAGCATCCGCCTGTCTGTTAAAGCCAAAGACGCTAAAGAAAACCGCGAAGCTCTGAATTCAGTCAACGCTGCTGCAACCGCCAGCGCAGGTACTACCAGCCTCGGCGACTTGCTGAAAGCCAAACTGTCCGGCGACCAAGAATAAGGTTGCAGACATGACGAAGTCTGAATTAATGGTTCGTTTGGCAGAAGTTTTTGCCGAGAAAAACGGTAACCAATTGCTGGCAAAAGACGTCGAATACAGCGTAAAGGTTTTGGTTGATACCATGACCCGCTCGCTGGCTCGCGGTCAGCGTATTGAAATCCGTGGTTTCGGCAGCTTCGATTTGAACCATCGCCCGGCCCGTATCGGCCGCAACCCCAAAACCGGCGAACGTGTGGAAGTGCCTGAAAAACACGTTCCTCACTTCAAGCCCGGTAAGGAATTGCGTGAACGTGTGGACTTGGCTTTACAAGAAAATGCCAACTAAACCTGAGTAAACGAACGCCGCAGAAATGCGGCGTTTTTGTTGTCTGAAAATATGGTTCTCTATTGTTTTCGTAATTTGGGTGGAATTTGTAATGGAAAATTCATAGGGGCGTCTGAAATCATCTATAATACGTTTCTTTTAATGATTGCCCGTTGATAAAACGTATAGTGGATTAACTTTAAATCAGGACAAGG
>NZ_KV789577.1:0-34786 GCF_001807625.1 Neisseria sp. HMSC03D10 | reverse complement strand
TTTCGGCTGTCGGGGGAAGGGCTTTTTTGCAAAGGTCTCAATTTGCTATTAAAAAATAATATTCTGGCGTTGAGTTATCAGTCATAGAATTAAGTGCTTTTAGGCAGATTTGTTAGATTGATTTAGGTATTGCTATTGAAATCCGAATCTTCGGACCTCTTTTTAACTTTGCAGCAAAGCCAAAGAATACTTCATCATTTCCTATTGGGAAATTATATTGTTCATAAATTGAGATTTATTGCTTAATCATTTATCCGTACAATCCACCTCATCAAATATTTTAAGGAGGCAATGATGAAAAAAATGCCTGTATTGTTTGTTGGGCATGGTAGTCCGATGAATGTGTTGGATAAGGAAAATCCGTTCAACCAAAATCTCAGCCTGATTACGCAAAAGTTTGCCAAACCCAAAGCGATTTTGATGATTTCGGCGCATTGGTACAGCAGCCGTTTGCAGGTTACATCGGGCGAACATCCTGAAATGATTTACGATTTTTACGGATTTCCTGAAGATCTGAGCCAAGTGCAGTATCCGGCGCCCGGTTCGCCTGAGTTGGCGGAGCAAGTGCGGTCGTTGCTGCAGCCGGAAAATGTCGGGCTGAACCCAACGCGCGGTTTTGATCACGGCGCTTGGGCGGTGTTGAAATTTCTGTATCCCGATGCCGATATTCCTGTGGTGCAGCTCAGTCTCAACCGCTTGCAATCGGCGGAATGGCATTTCAATTTGGCGAAAAAATTATCCGCTTTGCGCGAACAGGGTGTGTTGATTATCGGCAGCGGCAATATTATTCATAATTTGAGCGTGATGAGCAGGGCGCATATCAATCAAATCGGTGCGGGCTATGGTTGGGCGTTTGCTTTCCGCGAAGCGGTCAATCAGGCAATTGTCGAACGGGATGACGATATTTTGATTCATTACGAACGGCTGGGTGAAAAGGCGATGCTTTCCGTGACGACGCCGGAACATTACCTGCCTTTTCTTTGCATTATGGCATTACGCGAACCGGATGATTCCATTACGTTTTTCAACGACAACCTTGTCGCCGGTTCGCTCAGTATGACTTCGCTTTTAGTGGGGTAAAAGAAAAATATGGCAGCGAAAAAGATTCTTTATTTGTTTGATCCGCTTTGCGGATGGTGTTATTCCGTTTCAGACGGCATTTCAAAATTGGCGCAAACTGCTGATGTCAAACTTGTTCCGACAGGCTTATTTTGCCGCGATAAAATCATGTTGCCCGATTGGGCGGAACATGCTTGGGAAAACGACCGGCGCATCGCCAAGCTCGCAGGGCTGCCGTTTAGCGAAAATTATCGCAAAAACATTTTGCAGCAGCCGACCAATTTCAATTCTTTCGCCTTGGTGCAGGCTTTAACGGCGGTTCAAACTACCGAGCCTGCTCGCGAACCGGAAGCCTTGCGTGCTTTTCAAAAAGCACGTTACGAAGAAGGTTTGGATACGGCAAAATTGGATGTATTGGCAGATGTTTTATGCCAAATCGGCTGTCAGCAAGCGGTTGGGATTTTAAAAGATTGTGCAACCGAACAGCTTGCCAAACAGCGCATTGCTGACGGCGCCAATCTTGCGCAACAGTTTGGTGTCAGCGGAGTGCCGTTTGTGGTGGAAGAAACCGGGCAAGGTTGGAGGCAAATCCGTACGGAAAGCTTGTGGTAAAAGGAAGGGGCAAAAGCCCTTTTTTGCGGTTGCTTAACTGACAATGATCGAAAAAGCCAGGTTTGCTGACATAGGCTAAGTGTGAAAGCAGCCTGCGTTTCAATAAAAAAGGAAGGGGCAGGGGCTGTTTTTTGTTTTTCAGACGACCTGTTTTTAGATGATATTTTGAAGGATCGGGTTAGATTTGACAGTTGAAGCGGTTCGGGAGATGAAGAGCATTTCTGAATGCGTAAATACTAAGGTCGTCTGAAAGCCCGATTCAGGTTTTCAGACGACCTTTTCCCCTTCATCCGAGCAGACTTACCCCAGATATTTCAGTTTGCCTTTAAAGTCTTCGAGCGTCTCGTAGCCTTTTTGTACCATGATGGCTTTCAAGCCAAGCGAAACGCGTTCGAAAATTTCGACGCCTTGCTGATGCAGCGCCGTGCCGATTTGCACCATGCTCGCGCCGCACAAGATATGTTCAAACGCATCGCGACCGGTATAAACGCCGCCTGTGCCGATGATTTGGATGGATGGATTCAATCTTTGGTAGAACGCATGGACGTTGGCGAGCGCGGTCGGTTTGATGTATTCGCCGCCTATGCCGCCAAAGCCGTTTTTAGGTCGGATCACGACGGATTCGTCCTCGATATACATGCCGTTGCCGATTGAATTAACGCAGTTGACAAATTTCAGCGGATGGCGGTTGAACACTTCCGCCGCTTGGTCGAAATGGACGATGTCGAAATACGGCGGCAGTTTGATGCCTAAAGGCTTGTCGAAGTAGCCGAAGGCTTCACCCAAAATCCGCTCGGTCGTTTCAAAGTCGTAGGCGATTTGCGGCTTGCCGGGGACGTTCGGACAGGAAAGGTTGAGTTCGGTAATGCCTTTAAATCCGCTGTTTTGCACTTTTTTCAACAGCGTGTGTGTTTCATCGGGCGACATACCGACCAGCGAGAGGAAAAATGTCCGTTCGGGCTGCGATTCTTGAAGGCTCAGCAAATAATCCAGATAGTAATCAATGCCTTGATTCGGCAAACCCATGGAATTGATGCTGCCCAGCGGTACATCGCGGTAACGCGGCTCGGGATTGCCCGCACGCGCTTCCAGCGTCGCCGTTTTGGTGACGAAGCTGCCCGCGGCGGATTGCCTGACTTCTTCCAATTCTTCCACGGTCATACACGCCACGCCTGCGGCGTTCATCAGACAGTTGTCAAAAGAAAAACCGGCGATTTGCGTTCTCAATGACGGCATATCCTGCTCCTTTCCCTTGAAAAATCAATTTGTTTGCGAAGCGTAACACGAATAGTCGGCAAAATTTTTAACAAACATCAAATGACAGACAATGTAAGGAAATGTTGTTTTATATGATGAAGGAAAGGTGCAAAAAAGGTCGTCTGAAAACCTGTTTTGTTTGTCTTCAGACGACCTTTAATGTAAATAAGCCATGGTGATTGAAAAATTTTTGAAATCACCAAGAAAGCCTTGGTTCATAATTTCTTAAATCAGGCTATCCATTCAGTTAATGCAGCCTCCAAGCGTTTCAGCCCTTCTGCCATATCTTCATCATTCAGCAGCAGACTAGGTGCAAAACGCACGACGTCGGCTCCGGCAACCAATACCATCAGGCCGTGTTTCAAAGCGGCAGAGGTGATTTCCGAAGCGCGGCCTTTGTATTCGTCCGCCAGTACGCAGCCGATGAGTAAACCCATACCGCGGACTTCTTCAAACACGCCCGTTTTCTCACCCAATTCCCGCAGGGTCGTCTGAAATTTTTGTCCTTGTTTTTCCACATGCGCTAAGGTTTCGGGCGCGTTGATAATGTCGAACGCACGACTACCAACGGCGCACGCCATCGGATTGCCGCCGAAAGTCGAACCGTGCGTCCCCGGCCCGAAGGTCGGAGCGATTTTGTCAGTGGTCAGAATCGCGCCGATGGGGAAGCCGCCACCCAATGCTTTGGCGGAACTGATGATGTCGGGCGTAATACCGTAATGCTCGTAGGCAAACAGTTTGCCCGTATGCCCCATACCGGTTTGCACTTCGTCCAAAATCAGCAATGCGCCGTGTTCGTCGCACAAACGGCGCGCAGCTTGCAGATATTCCTGCGTGGCGGGCAGGATGCCGCTTTCGCCCTGAATCGGCTCGATGATTACGGCGCAGGTGTTTTCGCCGATGGCTGCTTCCAATGCGGCAACATCGTTAAACGGAACGTGGGTAATACCTGGCGGCAGCGGCGTGTAGTCTTTGCTGTATTTGGGCTGGCCACCGACCGATACGGTAAACAATGTGCGACCGTGGAAGCTATTCAGGCAGGAGATGATTTCGGTTTTGTGTCCGCCAAAATGATCGCGCCCGTATTTTCGTGCCAGTTTCAGCGCGGCTTCGTTGGCTTCAGCGCCGGAATTGCAGAAAAACACTTTGTCGGCGAAGGTATGCTCTACCAGCTTTTGCGCCAATTCCTGCGCGGGCTTGGTCGTGTAGATATTGGAAATGTGCCACAATTTTTGCGACTGCTCCGCCAGCGCGGCAACCAAATCGGGATGACAGTGTCCCAACGCGTTGACCGCGATACCGCCCGACAAGTCGATATATTCACGACCTTCAATATCCCAGACGCGGCTGCCGAGTGCGCGTTCGGGAATCATGGGGGCAAATGAAAAATTGGGGGTCAGGTAGTTTTGCATCCGATTTCCTTTGCAGTGAATTTATTGAAAATAAGCGGGGATTATGCGCCGCCCGAAACAAAGCTTCAAGCCGGAATGGACGGGACGCAATGAGAGTAGAAATTTCGGCTACAATATGGATTTTACCGACCGTAGAAAGAAGATTATGAACATCCTGCCTTATCAGACTGAAATTGCCGAGCGTATGCTGGTTGGCACCGAAGGCGAAACCATTCATCCCGGCGCGCAATTTGTTCAAACGGCCAACGGCTATTGGATAGCTTGGCACGAGGGCAATGCAGCACTGCTGGCACCCGATACGCCGCCCGATATTCCGTGTTTTTGGGTAGAAGGGGCGCAAAGTTTGGAAGAGTTGGTCGAATTGGTCGAAAACGGCGAGTTTGACGAAATGGAAGAGTTTGACGGCGACGATGACGCGTGGCACGAACACGCGGCAGGCTGTGATGGCGGGCATGACGGTCATTGCGGATGTTCGCATTCATGAAAATGAAGATGAAAACCTTGCTTCTGCCTTTGGTCTGCCTGGCGCCGAGCGGCTGCGTCGTCAGGGCGGCAGTCGATTTGGCGGCAACGACCGTCATGACGGCGGGCAAGGTTGTCGTCAAAGGTACGGGCGCAGTTATTGATGCCGTCATTCCCGACAGAGATAAAAAGAAAGACAAAGAAAAGGATAAAGGTAAAAACCGCCGTCCTGTTTCAGACGACGGTGTGTATCCGGGTTCTTATCCGCCTGCATCGGAAGAAGGCGGTTACTCTGTTCCGCAAGATTCAGGATATTCGGACAGGGGATGGTAAGGACGGATGTCTTTTGTCCTTGCAGCCATATAAAAAGGTTGTCTGAAAGGTTTGAGCGCGACCCGCTCGACTTATTTTCAGACGACCTTTTTGTTTGGGTAAACGTTCTTCCGCTTTAAACCGCGTCGGTCAGCGATGAGAACACTTCAAAATAAGTCGGGAAGGTTTTATGGGTGCATTTCGGGTCGTTGATGACGACGGGTACGCCCAACAGGGAAACCAGCGAGAAACACATCGCCATGCGGTGGTCGTCGTAAGTGTCGATGACGGCGTCGGGTGTCAGCGTTTCAGGCGGGGTGATGTGAATCGCTTCGGCTTCTTCGACGACTTTTGCACCGAGTTTGCGCAACTCGTTTGCCATCGCGTCGATGCGGTCGGTTTCCTTGACGCGCCATGAACCGATGTTGCGCAGCGTGCAGGTTTGTCCTGTGGCAAGGGCAACGATGGCGAGGGTCATGGCGGCATCGGGGATATGGTTCGCATCCAAATCAAAGGCTTGGACGGTACGTTCTTTCGGACGCGAGACTTCGACGAAGTTTTCACCCCACACCACATCCGCCCCGATTTTTTCCAGCTCGCGGGCAAAGGCGACATCGCCCTGTATGCTGTTTGCGCCGATACCGGTAACGCGGACGGGCGTGGCGGCAATCAAACCTGCTGCGAGGAAGTAGGACGCGCTGGAGGCATCGCCTTCGACGTGCAGATGTTCGGGCGCGTGGTAGTGCGCATCTGCGGGAATTTTGAAGACGCGGTAGTCTTCATTGGCAACCTGTACGCCGAATTGCGCCATCAGTTTCAAGGTGATGTCGATATAGGGCTTGGAAATCAACTCGCCGACCATACGGATTTCAAATGCCTGCCCGGTCAGCGGCAACGCCATCAAGAGGGCGGTCAGAAACTGGCTGGACACATTGCCTTTAATCGGAATCACACGCTCGCCGCGGTCTTGGCGTTCGCCGATATGAAGCGGTGGATAGTGTTCGTTGCCGAGATATTCGACATCGGCGCCGGCAATCCGCAGCGCATCGACCAAATCGCCGATAGGGCGTTCGTGCATACGCGCAACGCCGTGCAGATGATAATCGCCGCCCAAAACCGCCAGCGCGGCAGTCAGCGGACGGAATGCCGTTCCCGCGTTGCCTAAAAACAAATCGGCAGTGCGGTTTGGAAATTGTCCGCCTGTGCCGTGTACTTTCAGACGACCTTCGGCAAGATATTCGATTTCAACGCCGAGTTTATCGAGCGCTTCCAACATACGGTCGGTATCGTCGGATTTGAGCAGGGAATGGATTTCGCAAGTGTTGTCGGACAAGGCGGCAAGCAGCAGGGTGCGGTTGCTGATGCTTTTGGAGCCGGGCAGGGCGACGGTGGCGGGTTTGAGCGAGGCGGCGGGGAGGCAGATGGATTCGGTCATGATGGTCGTTTGGGAAGCGGAAACAGAAAACGGCATTATACGGTAGGGAGGGGTCGTCTGAAAAACCAAAACTGTCAACAATCCGCATAAAATGTTATACTTTTCCGCAATTTTGCAACGATGGCGCGGGCTTGTTTTTTATGCCCGCCAAGCGCGTCGTCCCAAGATTTTCAAAGACTTTTACACGTTCGCAAGGTCGTCTGAAAAGTACCCGACAAACGGAATAGAAATGATCAGCAAACAAGAATACCAAGCCCAAGCCACCCAAGGCTACAACCGCATCCCGCTCGTGCAAGAACTCCTTGCCGACTTGGATACGCCGCTTTCCCTCTATCTCAAACTCGCCAACCGCCCCTATACCTACCTGCTCGAATCCGTTGTCGGCGGCGAACGTTTCGGCCGCTATTCCTTTATCGGCCTGCCTTGCAGCCACTATCTCAAAGTCAGCGGCAAACACGTCGATGTTTATCAAAACGGCGAAATAGTCGAGCAACACGACGGCAATCCGCTGCCCTTTATCGAAGCCTTCCACAACCGCTTCAAAACGCCCGAAATCCCAAGCCTGCCGCGCTTTACCGGCGGATTAGTCGGCTACTTCGGTTACGAAACCATCTACAATTTCGAACACTTCGCCCACCGCCTGAAAAACAGCGCCAAAGCCGACCCGCTTGGCACACCCGACATCTTGCTGATGCTGTCGCAAGAGTTGGCGGTTATCGACAATTTAAGTGGCAAAATCCACCTCATCGTTTACGCCGATCCCTCGCAGCCCGACGGCTACGAACGCGCCCGCGAACGCCTCGAAGACATCCGCACCCAGTTGCGTCAAAGCTGCGCTATCCCGCTCTCGCTCGGCAGCAAACACACCGAAGCCGTCAGCGAGTTCGGCGAAGAGCCGTTCAAAGCCTGCGTCGACAAAATCAAAGACTACATCTTCGCAGGCGACTGTATGCAGGTCGTCCCCAGCCAGCGCATGAGCATGGAATTCACCGACAGCCCGCTCGCCCTCTACCGCGCCTTGCGCACGCTCAACCCCTCGCCTTATCTCTTTTACTACGATTTCGGCGATTTCCACATCGTCGGTTCCTCGCCCGAAATCCTCGTCCGCCGCGAACGCGACGACGTCATCGTCCGTCCCATCGCCGGCACGCGCCTGCGCGGCAAAACCCCCGCCGAAGACTTTGCCAACGAGCAGGATTTATTAAGCGACGCCAAAGAAATCGCCGAACACGTCATGCTTATCGATTTAGGGCGCAACGACGTCGGCCGCATCAGCAAAACGGGCGAAGTCAAAGTAACCGACAAAATGGTGATTGAAAAATACTCCCATGTGATGCACATCGTTTCCAACGTCGAAGGTCGTCTGAAAGAGGGCGTTACCAACATGGACATCCTCGCTGCCACTTTCCCCGCCGGCACACTCTCCGGCGCACCCAAAGTCCGCGCCATGGAAATCATAGAAGAAGTCGAACCGAGCAAACGCGGCATCTACGGCGGCGCCGTCGGCGTATGGGGCTTCAACAACGACATGGACTTGGCAATCGCCATCCGCACCGCCGTGGTGAAAAACAACACGCTATACGTCCAAAGTGGCGCAGGCATCGTCGCAGACTCCGACCCGACCTCCGAATGGCAGGAAACGCAGAACAAAGCTCGAGCAGTAGTCAGGGCGGCGCAGATGGTGCAGGAAGGGTTGGATAGGTAGACTTGGAGTTTTCAGACGGCCTTTAAGGAATCAACAGGCCGTCTGAAAATCCAAACAATAAGCAGCAATCGTTTGATTAGAACAGCGACCTTCACTGCGTCATTCCCGCGCATACGGGAATCCAGAAATTTAAAATTACGGGAATTTCTAAATATTTCTGAAAGATTGAGGCCAGGATTCCCGCCTACGCGGGAATGACGGATTAAAGTTTTTTGCGGAAACATGATGCAACCTGCCGTTTATATACTCGCCAGCCAACGAAACGGAACGCTGTATATCGGTGTAACATCCAATCTCACCCAACGTGTTTACCAACATAGAGAACATTTGACGCAAGGATTTACAAATCAGCATCATGTAACCATGTTGGTTTGGTACGAACTGCATTCCACAATGGAATACGCCATTACCAGGGAAAAGCAATTGAAAAAATGGAATCGGCAATGGAAGCTGCGTCTTATCGAAGAGAAAAATCCCAGTTGGCAGGATTTATGGTTTGAGATTATTAAATAACCATCATTTCCATAAAACATGTAAATTAACCCTAGTATCCCTTAAATTTCGTCATTCCCGCGCAGGCGGGAATCCAGACTCTTAGGTTCAGGAATCTTTAAACATTGCAGGATATTTACCCTCTGGATTCCCGCCTGCGCGGGAATGACGGATTGACGGTTTCAGATGACCTGAAATAAACAGCAGAACACAGACAGATTAAAACGCTATGAACAAATCCCCCATCCTCCCGCCAGCCATGCTCGGCATCCTCGGTGGCGGCCAATTAGGCAAAATGTTTACCGTTGCCGCCAAAACCATGGGCTACAAAGTAACCGTTCTCGACCCCGATCCCAACGCGCCTGCGGCGGAATTTGCCGACCGCCATTTGTGCGCGCCGTTTGACGACCAAGCCGCTTTGGACGAGTTGGCAAAATGCGCGGCCGTTACCACTGAATTTGAAAACGTCAATGCCGACGCGATGCGCTTTCTAGCAAAACATACCAACGTTTCCCCCAGCAGCGACTGCGTCGCCATCGCGCAAAACCGTATTCAGGAAAAAGCATGGATACGCAAAGCGGGGCTGCAAACCGCACCGTATCAAGTGGTTTGCCGTTCAGACGACATCAGCGAAGAAAGCGCGCAATTCCTGCCCGGCATCCTGAAAACGGCTACGTTGGGCTACGACGGCAAAGGTCAAATCCGCGTCAAAACGGTGGACGAACTCAAAGCCGCGTTTGCCGAACACGGCGGCGTGGATTGCGTTTTGGAAAAAATGGTGGATTTGCGCGGCGAGATTTCCGTGATCGTATGTCGTCTGAACAATGAAAACGTGCAAACCTTCGATCCCGCCGAAAACATCCACGAAAACGGCATCCTTGCTTATTCCATTGTTCCTGCGCGGCTGAGTGCCGACGTGCAGCAGCAGGCGCGGCAGATGGCGCAACGCTTGGCGGACGAATTGGATTATGTCGGCGTGTTGGCGGTGGAAATGTTCGTCGTCGGCGACACGCATGAATTGGTCGTCAACGAAATCGCCCCGCGCCCGCACAATTCCGGCCACCACACCATCGATGCCTGCGCCGCAGACCAGTTCCAGCAGCAGGTACGCATTATGTGCAACCTGCCACCTGCCGATACCAAGCTGCTTTCTTCATGTTGCATGGCGAATATTTTGGGCGACGTTTGGCAGGAAGACGGCGGCGAACCGAATTGGCTGCCGTTGCAAAGCCATCCGAACGCGCACCTGCACCTGTACGGCAAAAAGGCCGCGCGGAAAGGCCGCAAAATGGGGCATTTCACCGTTTTGTCCGCCGATGCCGACACTGCTTTTGAAGCAGCGGTGAAACTGCATCAAAGTTTATAATTTGCTGATTTTCAAAATGTTCAGACGACCTCAGAATCAATCAAGGTCGTCTGAAAGTTAGACATAACGTACCGAATCATGAGCCTGTTGACCATACTCCGTCCCGCCACAGTACAAGATTGCCAAGCCATCCATAATGCCCATCTTCATGCCGCCCAATTTGCCTGCATTCGAAGCTACGACGAGAACGTGCTTCAGGCATGGGAAGCGCTGTTGGACACTGAAAGCTACCGCCATACCATCGACGATCCGGATAAGGCTTTGTGGGTGGTGGAATACAAAGGGGCCATCCGTGGATTTTTCCAAGTCGATTTTAAGGAAGCGCAATTAGACGCGCTTTATGTGCATCCGATTTTCCACAATCAAGGTTTGGGTACGGCATTGCTGAGGCGTGCCGAAGAGTTGGCGCATCATGCCGGATTGAGTTTTTTAAAACTTTATGCTTCGCTCAATTCCGTTCCGTTTTACCGCATCAACCGTTATGACTCTTTGGGTTCTGCGGTGTTGCAGTTGAATCGGGAAGTCAAAGTCGAATGCGAATTAATGCGTAAATACCTTTAGATACAACCGTCAATCATTTTTCCCGTTTTCAGACGACCTTGTTTGTAAAAGAGGTCGTCTGAAAATCGTTTAGCGTTTCAGGTATCCATTTATGAAAACAGATTTCCAATCTACCCTTCAGGCCTTAGGCAAACAGGCGAAAAAAGAAGCAGAAGAAAAGGCTGCAGCAGAAGCGGCAGCTAAAAAGCAGGAAGCCGAGAATGCCGATTTTGCAAGTATGGTCGGGACGGTAACCCCGTTGAAACAAACTTCGCAATATTATTCTGCTCCACGCGATAAATCGCCGATAAAGCCGCGTCCGAAAGAAGTATCTTCATTAGATGAGGAAGATTATTTTTATATCGGCAGCGGCAGTTGGGATGAGCCGCCTGCTTCGTTCAGTAAGAACGGGCAAGGTAAAAACGACCTGCAACGCTTGCGTAACGGCCATTATCCCGTCGTTGCTGATGTTGATTTGCACGGCTATACGCAAGAAGAAGCACAACAGGTATTAAATGAATTTATCGTGTTTGTCCAAAAGCGCGGCGTTTGTGCCGAAATTGTCCACGGTAGCGGCTTGGGTTCGGCAGGTTATAAACCTGTTTTAAAAAATATGACGCGCCGTTGGCTGATGCAGCATCCGGATGTTCTTGCCTATATCGAACCTCGCGAGGGTAATGACGGCGCTGTCCGCATCCTTATCAAACGCCGGCATTCGGAGGAGCGGTAAAAAGGTCGTCTGAAATATAGCAGCAAAGCTATTTCAAAAACGGTTAAAAGGTTATTTCGGTTTTTTTCATTTTATTTTCGTTTTTGTGTTAAAAAAGAAAATTAAATGGGAAAAGTTTGATTGTTTTTGAATATATTAAATTGAAATTTGCTAGTTATACCGTTTGCTGATAGGATTCGAAGCGAAGCAGATTCAAATAAATTCACCAGTGCGTCTTTTGTTTTTAATCCGGTTTTTAACTGATTGAAAAGATTTAGATTATCTAATTTTATTTGATTTGATTTTAGAAACTTTTCGTTTTTGTATACCAATTTTCGCAAACGAAAACATTAGGGGTATAACCCTCCGTCATTGAATAACACTCAACATAAGGATAGATACTATGTCCACCCAATTACACGATGTTGACCCGATTGAAACCCAAGAGTGGTTGGACGCGTTAAGCTCAGTTCTAGAATACGAAGGCAGCGAACGCGCACAATACCTGTTGGAACATCTGGTTAAATACAGCCGCGACAAAGGCGTCCGTATGCCTCACGGCACAACCACCCCGTATTTGAATACCGTTTCGGTTGAAGACGAAAAAGGCATTCCGGGCGATCAAAACATCGAACACCGCATCCGTGCATTCGTGCGCTGGAACGCCGCCGCCATCGTATTGCGCGCCGGTAAAAAAGATTTGGAGCTGGGTGGTCATATCGCATCTTTCCAATCTGCCGCAACCATGTACGAAGTGGGTTTCAACCACTTCTGGAAAGCTAAAGGCGAAGGCGAAGAAGGTGATTTGGTATTCTTCCAAGGCCACGTTTCTCCAGGTATCTATGCCCGCGCTTTCGTTGAAGGCCGTCTGACTGAAGACCAACTGAACAATTTCCGTCAGGAAGTGGACGGACATGGTCTGCCTTCTTACCCGCATCCGCACTTGCTGCCTGATTTCTGGCAATTCCCGACCGTATCTATGGGTTTGGGTCCGATCATGGCGATTTACCAAGCCCGTTTCCTAAAATACTTGGAATCCCGCGGTCTGGCAAAAACCAAAGGCCGTAAAGTATGGTGTTTCTGCGGCGACGGCGAAATGGATGAACCTGAATCGCAAGGCGCCATCGCATTGGCAGCACGCGAAGGTTTGGACAACCTGATTTTCGTCATCAACTGTAACCTGCAACGTTTGGACGGTCCTGTCCGCGGTAACGGCAAAATCATCCAAGAATTGGAAGGCAACTTTGCCGGCGCAGGCTGGAATGTTGTCAAAGTCATTTGGGGCCGCCGTTGGGACCGCCTCTTGGCAAAAGACAAAGACGGTATCCTGCGCAAACGCATGGAAGAATGTTTGGACGGCGACTACCAAACTTACAAATCCAAAGACGGTGCGTACGTCCGCGAACATTTCTTCAATACCCCTGAATTGAAAGCATTGGTTGCCGATATGACCGATGACGAAATTTGGGCATTGAACCGTGGCGGTCACGACCCTCAAAAAGTGTACAACGCTTATGACCGCGCAGCTAACCATGCAGATGGCAAACCTACCGTAATTTTGGCAAAAACCATTAAAGGTTATGGTATGGGTGCATCCGGCGAAGGTCAAAACGTTGCCCACCAAGCCAAAAAAATGGACAAAGCGTCTCTGAAACAATTCCGCGACCGCTTTGACATTCCGGTTACCGACGAGCAAATCGACAGCGGCGATCTGCCTTACCTGACTTTCGCTCCCGACAGCGAAGAGTACAAATACCTGCACGCACGTCGCGAAGCTTTGGGCGGCTACCTGCCTCAACGCAAGCCTACCCAAGAAGTTCTGGAAGTACCTGAGTTGTCAGCATTTGAGACTCAACTGAAATCCAGCGGCGACCGTGAATTCTCGACTACTATGGCATTTGTCCGCATTCTGTCTACTTTGCTGAAAGACAAAAAAATCGGCAAACGCGTCGTACCTATCGTTCCTGACGAAAGCCGTACCTTCGGTATGGAAGGCATGTTCCGCCAATACGGTATTTGGAACCCGAAAGGCCAACAATACACCCCGCAAGACAAAGACCAACTGATGTTCTATAAAGAGTCTGTTGACGGTCAAATCCTGCAAGAAGGTATTAACGAGCCTGGCGCGATGGCTGACTGGATTGCTGCAGCGACCAGCTATGCCAACAGCGACTTCGCGATGATTCCGTTCTACATTTACTACTCTATGTTCGGTTTCCAACGCGTTGGCGACTTGGCATGGGCTGCCGGCGATATGCACGCGCGCGGCTTCCTGTTGGGCGGTACTGCCGGCCGTACGACCTTGAACGGCGAAGGCCTGCAACACGAAGACGGCCACAGCCATATTCAAGCTGATTTGATCCCGAACTGCGTAACATACGATCCGACTTTCCAATATGAAGTGGCCGTTATCGTACATGATGGCCTGCGCCGTATGTACGTCAACCATGAAGACGTGTTCTACTACATCACCTTGATGAACGAGAACTACACTCACCCGGATATGCCCGAAGGCGTGGAACAAGACATCCTGAAAGGTATGTACTTGCTGAAAGCCGGCGGTAAAGGCGACAAGAAAGTTCAATTGATGGGTTCCGGTACCATCCTGCAAGAAGTGATTGCCGGTGCCGAATTGCTGAAAGCCGACTTCGGCGTAGAAGCAGACATTTGGTCTTGCCCGTCCTTCAACTTGCTGCACCGCGATGCCATCGAAGTAGAACGTTTCAACCGCCTGCATCCGTTGGAAGCTGAAAAAGTACCTTTCGTTACCTCACAACTGCAAGGTCATGACGGTCCGGTTATCGCCGCTACCGACTATATCCGCAGCTATGCCGACCGTATCCGCGCGTACATCCCGAACGACTACCATGTCTTGGGTACCGATGGTTTCGGCCGTTCCGATAGCCGTGCCAACCTGCGCCGCTTCTTCGAAGTGGACCGCTACAACGTTGCCGTGGCAGCATTGAGCGCATTGGCAGAACAAGGCAAAGTCAGCAAAGAAACCGTTCAACAAGCCATCGAAAAATACGGCATCAATGCCGACGTGGCGCCAAGCTGGAAACGCTAATCCTGTTTTCAGACGACCTCAAAGTCAATTTGCTTGTGAGGTCGTCTGAATCAAGAATACGTTGACGGTTTGTATAACGGACAAACCTTGAATTACCGGGCAGCGGGCGCAAGTCGTGCAAAAGGTTCGAAGCGCAGAAAAGTTGTCTTGGAAATGGTTATCCGTGCCGGAAAACATAAGTGATGTCGTCTGAAACTGTTTTTCAGACGACCTCAAACCGAAATCATCAAAGGAACTCAAATGAGTATCGTAGAAATCAAAGTACCCGATATCGGCGGTCATGAAAACGTCGATATCATCGCCGTAGAAGTCAAAGCGGGCGACACCATCGCCGTTGACGACACCCTGATTACACTGGAAACCGACAAAGCCACTATGGACGTACCTGCCGATGCAGCAGGCGTTGTGAAAGAAGTGAAAGTCAAAGTCGGCGACAAAATCTCCGAAGGCGGCGTAATTCTGACCGTTGAAACCGGTGCTGCCGCTGCTGAGGCTGCTCCGGCTCCTGCCGCTGAAGCACAACCTGCGCCTGCTGCTGCACCCGCTGCCGCTCCCGCAGGCGGTACAACCGTTAAAGTAGCCGTTCCAGACATTGGCGGTCATACTGATGTAGATGTAATCGCCGTTGAAGTCAAAGTTGGCGACACCGTTGCCGAAGACGACACGCTGATTACTTTGGAAACCGACAAAGCGACTATGGATGTACCTTGTACTGCCGCCGGTGTCGTTAAAGCCGTATTCCTGAAAGTTGGCGACAAAGTATCCGAAGGTACTGCCATTATCGAAGTGGAAACCGCCGGTTCTGCCGCCGCTCCCGCGCCTGCTCAAGCCGCAGCACCGGCAGCTGCACCTGCTCCGGCTGCCGCGCCTGCCGCCGCCCCGGCTCCTGTTGCCGCTCCTGCACCTGCCGCAGCCAAAATCGACGAAGTCGCTTTTGCCAAAGCACACGCGGGTCCATCCGCACGCAAACTGGCGCGCGAATTGGGCGTGGATTTGGGTCAAGTCAAAGGTACCGGCTTGAAAGGCCGTATCATGGGCGACGACATTAAAGCCTTTGTGAAATCTGTAATGCAAGGCGGTGCGGCGAAACCTGCTGCTGCCGGCGCATCTTTGGGCGGCGGTCTGGACTTGCTGCCGTGGCCTAAAGTGGACTTCTCCAAATTCGGTAATGTCGAAGTTAAAGAATTGTCCCGCATTAAGAAAATTTCCGGTCAAAACCTGTCCCGCAACTGGGTAGTCATTCCGCACGTTACCGTTCACGAAGAAGCGGACATGACCGAACTGGAAGAATTCCGCAAACAGCTGAACAAAGAGTGGGAACGTGAAGGCGTGAAACTGTCTCCGTTGGCGTTCATCATCAAAGCCTCTGTTTCCGCGCTGAAAGCCTTCCCAGAATTCAACGCTTCTTTGGACGGCGACAATCTGGTTCTGAAAAACTACTTCAACATCGGTTTCGCAGCCGATACGCCGAACGGCTTGGTTGTTCCCGTCATCAAAGACGTGGATCAAAAAGGTCTGAAAGAAATCAGCCAAGAGCTGACCGAATTGTCTAAAAAAGCCCGCGAAGGCAAGCTCAAACCGCAAGAAATGCAAGGCGCCTGCTTTACCATTTCCAGCTTGGGCGGCATCGGCGGTACAGGCTTCACTCCGATTGTGAACGCACCTGAAGTCGCTATTTTGGGCGTGTGCAAATCCCAAATCAAACCGGTTTGGAACGGCAAAGAGTTCGCTCCTCGCCTGATGTGTCCGTTGAGCCTGTCCTTCGACCACCGCGTCATCGACGGTGCTGCCGGTATGCGCTTTACCGTATTCCTGGCGAACCTGTTGAAAGACTTCCGCCGCATTACCCTGTAATCCGAGCGTATTTCAGACGACCTTCGGCAAACAATCCGACAGGTCGTCTGGAAACAGAAGTCCGAATATCATTCAGAAAGATTAGACATGAGCTTAGTTGAATTGAAAGTGCCCGACATTGGCGGACACGAAAATGTAGATATTATCGCGGTTGAAGTGAACGTAGGCGACACTATCGCCGTTGACGATACCCTGATTACCCTAGAAACCGACAAAGCGACGATGGACGTGCCTGCCGAAGTTGCGGGCGTGGTCAAAGAAGTCAAAGTCAAAGTCGGCGACAAAATCTCCGAAGGCGGCTTGATTGTAGTCGTTGAAGCTGAAGGCGCGGCTGCCGCTCCTAAAGCCGAAGCACCTGCTGCTCCTGTGCAAGAAGCCCCTAAAGCTGCCGCTCCTGCACCGCAAGCGGCGCAATTCGGCGGTTCTGCTGATGCTGAGTACGACGTGGTCGTATTGGGTGGCGGCCCCGGCGGTTACTCCGCTGCATTTGCCGCAGCCGATGAAGGTCTGAAAGTTGCCATCGTCGAGCGTTACAAAACCTTGGGCGGCGTTTGCTTGAACGTCGGCTGTATCCCTTCCAAAGCCTTGTTGCACAACGCTGCGGTTATCGACGAAGTGCGCCACTTGGCTGCCAACGGCATCAAATACCCCGAGCCTGAACTCGACATCGACATGTTGCGCGGCTACAAAGAAGGCGTGGTTTCCCGCCTGACTACCGGTTTGGCAGGTATGGCAAAAGGTCGCAAAGTGGACGTTATCCAAGGCGACGGTCAATTCTTAGATCCGCACCACTTGGAAGTGTCGCTGACTACCGGCGATGTGTACGAGCAAGCTACGCTTACCGGCGAGAAAAAA
Source organism: Neisseria sp. HMSC03D10 (assembly GCF_001807625.1). NCBI lineage: Bacteria > Pseudomonadati > Pseudomonadota > Betaproteobacteria > Neisseriales > Neisseriaceae > Neisseria > Neisseria sp. HMSC03D10. Next base: position 17,649 of record NZ_KV789577.1, on the reverse strand, counting down.
ATCGTTGCGTTCAAAAACTGTATCATTGCAGCGGGCAGCCGCGTAACCAAGCTGCCGTTTATCCCTGAAGATCCGCGCATCATCGATTCCAGCGGTGCTTTGGCTCTGAAAGAAGTACCGGGCAAGCTGCTGATTATCGGTGGCGGTATCATCGGCCTCGAAATGGGTACGGTTTACAGCACGCTGGGTTCACGCCTTGACGTCGTTGAAATGATGGACGGTTTGATGCAAGGTGCCGACCGCGATTTGGTGAAAGTATGGCAAAAACAAAACGAATACCGTTTTGACAATATCATGATCAACACCAAAACCGTTGCAGTCGAGCCGAAAGAAGACGGCGTTTACGTTACCTTCGAAGGAGCGAACGCGCCGAAAGAGCCGCAACGCTACGATGCCGTATTGGTTGCTGCCGGTCGTGCGCCTAACGGCAAACTCATCAGCGCTGAAAAAGCAGGCGTTGCCGTAACCGACCGCGGATTCATCGAAGTCGACAAACAAATGCGTACCAATGTGCCGCACATCTACGCCATCGGCGACATCGTCGGTCAGCCTATGCTGGCACACAAAGCCGTTCACGAAGGTCACGTTGCCGCTGAAAACTGCGCCGGACACAAAGCTTACTTCGACGCACGCGTGATTCCGGGCGTGGCTTACACCGCTCCCGAAGTGGCATGGGTTGGCGAAACCGAATTGTCTGCCAAAGCATCCGGCCGCAAAATCACCAAAGCCAACTTCCCATGGGCGGCTTCCGGCCGTGCGATTGCCAACGGTTGCGATAACGGCTTCACCAAGCTGATTTTTGATGCCGAAACCGGCCGTATCATCGGCGGTGGTATCGTCGGTCCGAACGGCGGCGATATGATTGGCGAAATCTGCTTGGCCATCGAAATGGGCTGCGACGCTGAAGACATCGGCAAAACCATCCATCCGCACCCGACCTTGGGCGAATCCATCGGTATGGCTGCCGAAGTGGCATTGGGTACTTGTACCGACCTGCCGGCTCAAAAGAAAAAATAAGTGTATTCAGTCAGTTGAATTAAACTGCTGATATTGCATTTATCAGTCAAAGGTCGTCTGAATTTTTCAGACGACCTTTTCGTCAAACAGAATATTGTCAGTGATAGTGATTTCATTAACGATATAGTGGATGAACAAGAATGCGTGCCTAAGCTCCAAGTGAGCCATTTAGTCATGCTTTAAAACAGCAAGCAAACAAATTCGGCAGGATTGATACTGTCAGCGGCTTGGCTCATGTTTATTCATCAACGATAAAAACAAACCGTTTAACGGTTGACCCCATACATTCGGAGGTCGTCTGAAACCATATCGCAGATTTTCAGACGACCTTTCCCCAGTTTTATCAGATACAAGAAATAATTTATGAACGAAATAACCCCGGATTCCACCATTCCTGAAGCGCACAGACGCTCCATCCGCAGCTTTGTGTTGCGTCAAGGGCATATGACTGCGGCGCAGCAGCGTGCCATTGATACGATGTGGCCGCAATTCGGCATCGATTACCAAGATTCCGTGTTGGACTTGAATCAGCGTTTCGGCAGCGACCGTCCCAAGGTGTTGGAAATCGGTTTCGGCATGGGCGTGGCGACTGTTGAAATTGCCAAGCGCCTGCCTGATACCGACTTTTTGGCGATTGATGTACATGGTCCCGGCGTCGGCAACATTTTGAAATTGATTGAAGAAGAACACATCGGCAATATCCGCGTGATGCGGCATGATGCGGTCGAAGTGGTCGAAAATATGCTTTCAGACGACGTGCTCGACGGTATCCACATTTTCTTTCCCGACCCTTGGCACAAAAAACGACATAACAAACGCCGCTTGGTGCAAACGCCGTTTGTGCAGAAACTGCTGCCCAAGCTGAAAGTCGGTGGTTATATCCATCTGGCGACCGACTGGGAAGAATACGCGCAGCAGATGCTGGAAGTGTTGAGCGGTTTTGACAATTTGCAAAATACCGCCGCTGATTACGCGCCTACGCCCGACTACCGTCCCGAAACGAAATTTGAAGCCCGCGGCAAACGTTTGGGGCACGGCGTTTGGGATTTGGTTTTCAAACGCATCAAATAAACCGATTGGAGAATCTCCCATGTTTACAGGTATCGTCCAAGGTGTCGGCGAAATCATTGCCATTCGAGAACCGTCCGCCGATTTCCGTACCCATGTTGTCAAGCTGCCCGATGGGATGACCGAGCATCTGCAAATCGGTGCATCCGTCGCCAACAACGGCTGCTGCCTGACCATTACCCAAATCGACGGCGATACGGTCAGCTTTGATTTGATGAAAGAAACCTTGGAAAAGACCAATTTGGGTCGTCTGAAAACGGGAGATGCCGTTAATCTCGAACGTGCCGCCCGTTTTGGCGATGAAATCGGCGGACACGTCATGAGCGGGCATATCATGACGACTACGCAGATTACGCGGATAGAACGCAGCGAGTTTAACCGCACAGTATGGTTTGCACTGCCACCCGAGCTCAAACCTTATATTTTGAGCAAAGGCTTTGTCGGCTTGGACGGTTGCAGCCTGACCATAGGCGACGTTACCGATATGGAATTCAATGTCCACCTGATTCCGGAAACTTTGACGCGCACTTTGTTCGGCAGTCGGAAAGAGGGCGACGTCATCAATATTGAAATCGATCCGCAAACCCAAGCCGTTGTCGATACCGTAATGCGCGTGATGGCGCAACAAAATCCTGCTATATCAGGACAATAGGAGCACATATGAAACTCGCCGCCTTTTTGCAAAAAGCCTATTCCGTTTTAAACCGTCTTGATTTGGTATTGCCCGAAGAACCCGGCAAAACCGACTGGAACGCTTTGGCTTACCGTTGGCACAGCGTCGGTAAAAAAGGGATTTTGGAGAGCCTGCCAAACCCGCATACATTCCCGCTTGACCGTCTGGCTGCCGTCGGAACGCAAACCGAAAAACTGAAACGCAATACCGAGCAGTTTTTGGCAGGCCGCTCCGCGAATAATGTTTTGATGAGCGGTTCACGCGGAACGGGCAAATCCTCGCTGGTCAAAGCCCTGTTGCACGAATATGCCGAGCAAGGGCTGCGTCTGATTGAAGTTGATAAGAGCGATTTGGTCAGCCTGCCCGCGCTGCTTTTTTTGCTGAAAGACCGTCCCGAAAAATTCATCGTATTCTGCGATGACCTATCGTTTGAAACCGGTGATGAAACCTACAAAGCCCTAAAAACCGCATTGGACGGCGGTTTGTCGCAAAGATGCAGCAACGTATTGGTGTACGCGACGTCCAACCGGCGCCACCTGATGCCTGAATATATGGATGAAAATATCGGGACAACGGGCATACGTGGCGAAATTCATCAAAAAGAAGCTGTTGAGGAAAAAATTTCCCTGTCCGACCGTTTCGGTTTGTGGTTGAGTTTTTATCCGTTCGATCAAAACGACTACCTCCAAGCGGTCGAAAATTGGATGGGCGACTTCGGCGTGGATTTTGATGAAACGGCGCGCAAGGCGGCGTTGCAATGGGCTCAAATGCGCGGCAACCGCTCGGGGCGTTCGGCTTGGCAGTTTGCGTGCGATTGGGCAGGGCGTTTGCCGGAACAACGGGTTTTGGATTGAGTTTTTGGGAAATAGGTCTGCCGTACTGAAATCTGCGGGAGGATAAGGGTAGGGAAAGCTTTTTCCGGTTCAATTGCTTCCGGCCGCATCGCTTTGAATCGCCATATCGTTTAAAAGGTCGTCTGAAACAGGATTTCAGACGACCTTTTTGTACGGATCAATCAGGAAAGCGATATGTCAGCGAAGGCAGGAAGAGAGCCAAATCTGGCGTTGGCGCGGATTGAGCAGGTGGTAGAAGCGGTGTTGGATTTCTAATTCTTCCACGGCAAAATCCATGCTTGACAAGTAGCGGGTTTCGACATAATCGCGGGCGTTGTTTTGATCGAAATTATCTGCCGCAAGGATTTTCATAATGACTTGGCGGCGGTTACGGTCTGTGCGGACGAGTTTACGGTATGCTTTGTCCGATGCCTGTTTGTAATCATTGCGGATTCGGCGCAAAGCATTGTGTTGGTCTTGCGTCAGATTAAGGGAGCGGATGTCGCAATTGGCTTGAAAATCGTCCAGCTTGATATATTGGGGGCCGGCGTGCGCTTGACCGACAGCCGTCAGCAGCACAACCGATAATGCACAGAGGGGTAAATAAGATTTGAATCCGACAGACACAGCGTTTTCCTAGTTTCCGTAACCGCGCAAATATACCCGATTAGCGTGTGAAAGGCAGTATCCCTCCAGTTAACTTTTGTTAACTTCATATCTTTATTTTATTTCTTACAAAACATATCCTTAACCTATAATTATTTATGCATATGCTTACTTTTGTTAAATATTAATAATGCATAGTTAGTGTTGCGTGAGGCGTTGGTGGTAGAATATGAAAAATTATCCGTTTATCAAACCACACCATCCGACTGGATTTCTATGAACCACAATTTCCGTATTGCGCCCAGCATCTTATCCGCCGATTTTGCCCGTTTGGGTGAGGAAGTAACGAAAGTTATCGAAGCGGGAGCCGATTTGATTCATTTCGACGTGATGGACAATCATTATGTGCCGAATCTGACTTTCGGCCCTATGGTCTGCGCGGCGTTGAAGCCTTATGCCACCGTGCCGATTGATGTGCATCTGATGGTCGAACCCGTTGACGATCTGATTCAGGCATTTGCCAAAGCAGGGGCGTCGATTATCACGTTTCATCCCGAAGCCAGCCGCCATATCGACCGCAGCCTCAGCCTGATTAAAGATGCGGGCTGTCAGGCAGGATTGGTGTTGAATCCGGCCACTCCCGCCTACGTTTTGGAAAACGTATTGGACAGGTTGGACATGGTATTGCTGATGTCGGTCAACCCCGGTTTCGGCGGACAAAGCTTCATCCCGCACACCCTTGAAAAAATCCGTCAAGTGCGGGCGATGTTGGATCGGTACGAAGCGCAAAGCGGGCGGCACATCGCCATCGAAGTAGACGGCGGCATCAAAACCGACAATATCGCCGCCGTCGCGGCGGCAGGCGCCGATACTTTTGTGGCAGGTTCCGCCATCTTTGGCAAGCCGGACTATAAGACAGTAATTACCGAAATGCGCGGACAACTGGCGCACCTTGGTTGAGTTAGCTTTGAGGTCGTCTGAAAACAAATGTAGCGGATTTTGCGAAAAGCAAAATCATCATGTAGATATAGATTTTAAGGTTTTATTATGAAAAATTATTGGTTTCAAAAAAGTTTGAAATTTGTTGCGGCAGCGGTTTTTGCAATCTCTCCGCTGACCGTGTCAGCGCATGGGATGCATAAGCACAAACCTTTATCGTTGGAAGAATTGCCGGAAATCTGCCGTCAATATTTCGCACGCGCAGACGAGTGTTATAAAAAGGCAGGCAAGAAAGCCGATTTTCAACGCAACAATACAAAATTTTTATTTCAATCGCTGCCTGCGGCAGATTTGGGACAACGGCAACGTATGTGCCAAATTGCGATGGATTCTTTTAAAGAGAAAACAAGCAATCTCCATTGCGAATAGAGGATTGCCCATCTTTTTTCAGACGACTTTTGTATGAAAACAGGCTGCACAAAACTGTTTTGTATGGTAAAGTCTGCTTTTAATAACTCGGCGGTTTAAAGCCGTCATTCAGGGGCTGTTTGAATTTAAAATCAGATTTGTTGGAAACGCTGCATCGTTTGCGCGGCGTATTTCGAGAAGCGGGCTGTGTGTCCGTCTGGTTTTAAATTCAAGCAGCCCTTTGCGTTTACAAAAACAGATAGAAGGTAGATTCCCATGCAATCTTGGCAGCTTCCCGAACATGTTGCCGATGTGTTGCCGACCAACGCCCGACAGTTGGAAAGCGCGCGAGAGCAGTTGTTGACTTTGTTCCGAGTGCACGGTTACGAGCTGGTACAGCCACCGCTGATGGAATACAGCCATTCCCTGCTGACGCACATTGACGCGGGTTTGTCTTTGAAAACCATTTTGGTGGTCGATCAGCTGAGCGGTCGGCAGTTGGGCATCCGTGCCGATATTACGCCGCAAGTGGCGCGTATCGATGCGCATCTTTTGTCCGCCAATCAAGGGATTAACCGATTGTGCTACGCAGGTCCTGTGTTGCACGCGCGGCCGGAGGGTTTGCTCAATATGCGCGAACCTTTGCAGGCGGGGGCGGAGATGTATGGTTTCGCCGACATACGGGCGGATATCGAACTGATTGACCTGATGCTCAAAAGCATGAAGATTGCTGATATGGGCGAGGTTTTGCTGTCGCTGGGTCATATCGGCGTGTTCCGCGCTTTGTCAGATGCGGCGCATTTGGATGCGGAGCAGTCCGCAACGCTGCTTGCTTTGATGCAGGATAAAGATACCGAAGCGGTCGAAGCGCAGGTTAAGGTTTGGAAGCTGGACGGCATGTGGGCGAAAGCATTTTCGCTGCTGCCGCGTCTGTATGGCGGACGGGAAGTGTTGTCCGCTGCACGCGAACGATTGCCGGATTTGTCGGCAGTCGGTAGCGCATTGGACGAATTGCAGGCAGTGTGCGATGCCTTCCCGAATCAGAAAGTCCATATCGACTTATCCGAACTGCGCGTCGACAATTACCACACGGGCTTGCTGTATGCCGCATACGGTTCCAATTTCCATGACGCGGTCGCTCGGGGCGGGCGTTATGACGGATTGGGCGAATATTTCGGCCGTGCGCGTCCGGCAACGGGATTCAGTTTCGACTTGCGCAGCTTTATCGGACGTTTGCCCGCCATTGAGCGGCAGCCCGTCGTCTTGGTCGATGCGGAAGATGCCGAAGCGGCTCGCGAAGCAGTCGAAGCCTTGCGTGAACAAGGGCAGTGTGTCGTTGTCGACTACGGTATCGGACACAATGCTTCGGAAGAGGTTGCAGGTCGTCTGAAAAAGGCGGACGGCGTTTGGCAGGTTGAGAAAATTTAAATACCCATTCATAGCGGATTAAAGGCAAATCAGGGCAGGGCGCAAAGCCGTCTTGGTTTGAAGTTGATTCACGATAATTTTTTAATATTAATAGGTTATATGGCTATGGCTAAAAATGTTGTAGTAATCGGCGCCCAGTGGGGTGATGAAGGCAAAGGTAAAATCGTTGACTGGCTGGCGGAAGAAACCAGCGGTGTTGTGCGTTTCCAAGGCGGCCACAATGCGGGTCATACTCTGGTCGTCGGCGGCAAGAAAACCATTTTGCGCCTGATTCCGAGCGGCATCCTGCATGAAAACTTGGATTGCTTCATCGGTTCCGGCGTTGTCGTATCCCCCGAAGCATTGTTGGGCGAAATCGACGAGTTGAACGCAGCAGGCGTGAAAAACGTCGAGGGTCGTCTGAAAATCGCGCCGACCTGTCCGCTGATCCTGCCTTACCACATCGCGCTTGACCAAGCCCGCGAAGCATCGCGCGGCAAAGGCAAAATCGGCACGACCGGTCGCGGCATCGGCCCAGCCTACGAAGACAAAGTGGCACGCCGCGCCATCCGTGTCGTTGATTTGCTGCATCCTGAAAAACTGCGTGAAAAACTGGATGCCATCCTCGCTTATTACAACGTTCAATTGCAACATCTGCACAATGCCGAGCCGGTTAAAGCGGCAGATGTGATGGCGGTTATCGAAAAAGTTGCGCCGCGTATTACGCCTATGATTACCGACGTATCCCGCGTGTTGAACGAGAAAAACAAAAACGGCGAAAAACTGCTGTTTGAAGGCGCACAAGGCACGCTGTTGGATATCGATTACGGCACTTACCCCTTCGTTACCTCGTCCAACTGCTTGGCAGGAGCCGCTTCCGCAGGCGCAGGCGTAGGTCCGCAAATGCTGGATTATGTTTTGGGTATCGTCAAAGCCTATACCACGCGCGTCGGTTCAGGCCCGTTCCCAACTGAATTGTTTGACGAAGTAGGTGCGGGTTTGGCAGAGCGCGGACACGAATTCGGCTCCGTAACCGGTCGCGCACGCCGCTGCGGTTGGTTTGATGCCGCCACGTTGAAACGCTCCATCCAAGTCAACGGCATTTCCGGTATGTGTATCACCAAACTGGACGTGATGGACGGCATTGAAACCATCAATATCTGCGTCGGCTACGAATTGCCCGACGGCAGCAAAACCGACATCCTGCCTTGCGGTTCGGACGCGGTAGAAATCTGCAAGCCGATTTACGAAACCATGCACGGCTGGAGCGAATCGACTGTCGGCGTGAAAAGCTACGACGCATTGCCTGCCAATGCCAAAGCATATTTGAAACGCATCGAAGAAGTCTGCGGCGCACCGGTAGCCATCGTCTCTACCGGCCCCGACCGCGAAGAAACCATCGTTTTGCATCATCCGTTCGCATAATGCTTTGATTGTAAAAGGTCGTCTGAAAACTTGGGCTTTCAGACGACCTTTTTGTATTGATAGGTGATTTACTTTACCGTCAATCCAATCGCTCTGCTTTCGTTGCATTTTTTATGAAAGGGGTCGTCTGAAAAATCGACTGTAGTTTTCAGACGACCTCTTGCCTAATCCAATCACTTGCACACGGCGGATACTTTGATTTCGAGCGCCCATTCCGGTTTGGCGAGTTTGGCTTCGATACAGGCGCGGGCAGGGGCGCGGCCGGGGGCTGTCCAGGCATCCCAGGCTTCGTTCATGGCGGCGTAGTCGTTCATATCGGTCAGGAAGATGGTGGCTTCGAGGATGTGTGCTTTGTCGGAGCCGCATTCTTCAAGCCAGCGGTCGATTTGTGCCAAGACGTTTTCGGTCTGGGCTTTGGCATCGGCTTCGGGGTTTTCGGGAACCATGCCTGAGAGGAAGACGAATCCTCCGGCGCAGACGGCTTCGGAGTAGCGTTCGGTGGAACCGAGGTATCGGATATTCATTTGATATTCCTTGAGGTTGGGGCGTACGGGGCATTCTGTCCCGTCGTCGGATTTCGGTTTGCCTGATGGGGTTGCAACAGGATGGCGGATATTGGGCAGGGGCTTATGGTAACATTCAGCTTGATTGTCTGCCACAGCAGGCGGGCGGTTTTGTTGTTTTTGAAAAGATGCGGAAACTATTTTTACGCGTCATTGTCATATTGGTTTTAGGTCGTCTGAATATTATTGGAACTGCATCATGAGCAAAAATACCGATTATCCGGTTACTCCTGCCGTCCGTTTCTTGCGTACACATCAAATTGATTTTGAGCCTTATATTTATGTTTATGAGGAACACGGCGGGACAGGGCAGTTTGCACAGTTGTTCGGCGTGGACGAGCATCAGGTGGTCAAAACCATCGTGCTGCAAAACGAAGCGAAGAAAGGGTTGGTTGTCGTAATGCACGGCAACAAGCAGATTTCAACCCGCAATCTGGCGCGCGATTTGGGCATGAAACACATCGAGCCTGCCGATCCGAAACAGGCAAACAAATGGACGGGCTATCTGGTGGGCGGGACGACGCCTTTCGGTATGAAAACCCGGTTGCCTGTGTATGTTGAAAAAAGTATTTGGGATTTGGAGAAAGTTTATATCAACGGCGGCAAGCGCGGATTTATCATCGGTGTCAGTCCGCAGGCTTTGCGGGCTTTGAATCCGCAGGATGTACAGGTCGCCGTCTAAAGGGATGCAAAACGGTTTTAAGTCGGGAAACGCAGATTCGGGCAAATTTGAAGGTTTTATAAAAAGAACACAATGCCTGATTTTATATCTGTTTTCATTCTGTCAAACAGCCTGTTGGCGTGATTTCACGGTATCGGGCTTTGGCAAACACAAACCAAAGAGGCACACCCTAATATGGAAAACCGTAATTTTTATGAAATTCTCGGCATTTCGGCGGATGCGGACATTGCAGAAATCAGAAAAGCCTATCGCGATTCGGCAATGAAATACCATCCCGATCGTAATCCCGGCAATCCCGAAGCGGAAGAGCGTTTTAAGGAAATCCGTCAGGCTTACGATACGCTGGTCGATCCCGAACGTCGGGCATGGTACGACGAGTCGCTCCGTGAATTCAGCGGTAGAAGCGGGCAGACCGCCAGCCAGCAGACCGGTAGCGAACATACGGCGGAAGCGCCGCGCCAAGACGGCGACCGGACTTATGTGATGGCGATGTATGCCTTGTTTGCCTTGGCATTTGCGACCTTCGTGATGCCTGTAGCCGGCATTGTTTTGACGTATGTAAAACGTGGCGATATGGGAGACTCGGTTTATAATAACCACGCAGACTATCTGATTAAAACCTTCTGGGGCGGTCTGGCGGGGGTTGTTTTGAGTAAAATCACCGCGTTTATCGGCATCGGCTCTGTGTTGCTGTTTTTGGTATCGGTTTGGTTTGCTTACCGTCTGGCGGCAGGTTTCGTCAGACTGATGGACAACAAGCGTATGTCTTTGGATACTTGGTTCTAAGCGCAACCGCCCGCCTTGTTTTCAGACGACCTTCGCATCCCGGGGTCGTCTGAAATTTTTGTATGGGTCGTTTGCGGAAAACTAAATATCAAAACAGGACACCAACAAGGTCGTCTGAAAATTTGTCCACGCATCCGACACATTCAATTAAAGGAAAAACATGATTTATTTATTGGCAAGCATACTGTGCAGCGTGTCTGTGTCGGTATTGCTCAAATTGGCGCGTAAGAACAAAATCGACGTCGCGCAGGCGGTGGCGGTGAACTACATCGTCGCAGTGGCGTTGACGGCTTGGGTATTGAAACCCGATTTGAGCAACCCGAAAGCCTTTTTGCCGACTTGGTGGCTGTTTGGCGCGCTGGGCGTGCTGCTGCCTTCGGTGTTTGTGATTATGGGCAAGGCGGTCGATGCGGCGGGTATCGTCAAGTCCGATGCGGCGCAGCGTTTGTCTTTGATATTGCCGATTATTTCCGCGTTCGTCATTTTTGGCGAAGCCTTGACCGAAGGGCGGCTGATAGGCATCGTTTTGGCGTTTGTGGCTTTGTTCTGCTTGTTGTGGAAAGCCGACGGCGGCAAGAAATCGGGCGGATTGGGTACGCAAATCACGCTGCTTGCGGGCGTTTGGGCGGGCTACGGCATCATCGACATCCTCTTCAAACAGCTTGCCAAAAGCGGTACGGCGTTTTCCGGCAACCTCTTGGTCGCCTTCAGCCTCGCCGGTATTTTGATGTTCGGCTACCTTTTCTCCCAATCGACCAAATGGACGAAAGAAGGCATTATCGGCGGCATCGTCCTGGGCGGTTTGAATTTCGCCAACATCGTTACCTACATTACCGCCCACCAAATGATGAAAGACAATCCGACACTGGTCTTCGCAGGCATGAACATCGGCGTCATTGTTTTGGGAACGCTGGTCGGCGCGATGGCGTTTAAAGAAAAAATCAGCAGCATCAACGCCGCAGGCATCAGCGTCGCCGTCTGCGCCATCGCCTGTTTATTTTACTGGCCGCAGATACGGGGGCTGGTCGGGATGTAAGCATGTAAAAGGTCGTCTGAAAAAGGTTTCAGACGACCTTTTGTCTTTCGGGTGGGAGTGTTTTTCCTGCTTTGATAACAACGGCGCATTTGCAGCTAGACAACCCATGCAAAACGGTCTAATGTTCCGCCTGCATATGCACATTACTTGATAAACCAACGAATGAGAAGGTAAGAGAAATGACTGTCCGTATCGAACACGATTTGCTGGGCGACCGCGAAATCCCCACCGAGGCGTATTGGGGCATCCATACTTTGCGCGCGGTAGAGAACTTTAAAATTTCCAATCAAAAAATTTCCGACGTGCCGCAGTTTGTCCGCAGCATGGTGATGGTGAAAAAAGCGACCGCGCAGGCAAACGGCGAATTGGGCGCAGTAAAACCCGAAATCGCCGCTGCCATCGAAAAGGCTTGCGACGAAGTGTTGCTCAAAGGCCGCTGCCTCGACCAATTCCCGTCCGACGTGTATCAGGGCGGTGCGGGGACTTCGGTCAACATGAACACCAACGAAGTGATTGCCAACCTTGCTTTGGAAATATTGGGCTACGAGAAAGGCCGCTACGACATCGTTAACCCGATGGACCATGTGAACGCCAGCCAGTCCACCAACGACGCCTATCCGACCGGCTTCAGGCTGGCGGTGTATTACAGTGTCGGCGAACTGCTGGAAAAACTGGCGTTGCTGAAAGACGCGTTTGCCGCCAAAGCCGATGAGTTTAAAGATGTTTTGAAAATGGGACGCACCCAGCTTCAAGATGCCGTACCGATGACGGCGGGTCAGGAATTCCAGTCTTTCCAAGTGTTGCTGGAAGAAGAGATTTTGAATCTGAACCGCACGCGCGCCTTGTTGTTGGAAGTCAACTTGGGCGCAACCGCCATCGGCACGGGTGTGAACACGCCGAAAGGCTACGCGGCTTTGGCAGTGAAAAAATTGTCCGAAGTCAGCGGCTTGGATTGCAAACTGACCGAAAACCTGATTGAAGCCACTTCCGACTGCGGCGCGTATGTGATGGTACACGGCGCATTGAAACGCACGGCGGTGAAATTATCGAAAATCTGTAACGACTTGCGTCTCTTGTCGTCCGGCCCGCGCGCCGGTTTGAAAGAAATCAACCTGCCGGAAATGCAGGCAGGCTCGTCGATTATGCCCGCCAAAGTCAACCCCGTGATTCCCGAAGTGGTCAACCAAGTCTGCTTCAAAGTCATCGGCAACGACACCACCATCACCTTCGCCGCCGAAGCGGGGCAGTTGCAATTAAACGTGATGGAGCCGGTCATCGCGCAATGTATGTTTGAAACCATCTCCCTCTTGGGCAACGCTGCGGTAAACCTCGCCGAGAAATGCGTCAAAGGCATTACTGTCAACCGCGAAATCTGCGAACGCTATGTGTTTAACTCCATCGGCTTGGTCACTTACCTGAACCCGTATATCGGCCACGGCAACGGCGATTTGGTCGGCAAAATCTGCGCCCAAACCGGCAAAGGCGTGCGCGAAGTCGTGCTCGAACGCGGCCTCTTGAGCGAAGCGGAACTTGACCGCATCCTGTCGCCCGAAAACCTGATGAACCCGCATTTGTAAGGTAGGGCATAAAGAAAAGGTCGTCTGAAAGCCTATGGACAAGGTTTTCAGACGACCTTTGTTCGATGTATCCTTTCATTATGTTTCACGGTATTAAGGGAAATTTTCAGACATATTCAATTTCCTTGATTAGGCTGTTATCCGCTTTTTCAGACGACCTCGGGTAGGTAACTGATGAAGCGGATACATACCTGCGGGTGAGGCGTCGGCAGAGCTTTTAAGCCGTAAGCCCGATGGAATCAGCCGTGACGAACAGGTCGTCTGAAATCCCGTTTTCTGCAAAAAAGGCCACATCATGAACACCGTTTCCATCCAAAACCTTTCCCACCGCTACGGCAAGACTCTTGCGCTTGACGGTGTGTCGCTGGACATTCCGAAAGGCGCGACGGTCGGTTTGATCGGGCCGGACGGCGTGGGCAAATCGACGCTGCTCTCGCTGATGGCGGGTGTGAAGGTGATTCAGGACGGACGGGTGGAAGTGTTGGGCGGCGATATGGCGGACAAGGACGTGCGGCGGGATTTGTCGCACCGCATCGCCTTTATGCCGCAGGGTTTGGGGCGCAACTTGTATCCTACCTTGTCGGTGTATGAGAATATCGATTTCCACGCGCGGCTGTTTGGTTTGGACGGGCAGGAGCGTACGCGGCAGATTGCGCGGCTGATGGAGGCGACCCGCCTTGCGCCGTTTTCCGGCAGGGCGGCGGGCAAGCTATCGGGCGGGATGAAGCAGAAACTGAGTTTGTGCTGCGCGCTGGTACATAGTCCGGATTTGCTGATTTTGGACGAACCGACCACGGGCGTGGACCCTTTGTCGCGTCGTCAGTTTTGGGCGTTGGTGGACGATTTGCGGCGGGAACACGCGGGCATGACCGTGATTGTGGCGACCGCCTATATTGAAGAGGCGCAGCGTTTTGAGCGGCTGCTGGCGATGGACGCGGGCAGGCTGCTGGAAAACAAGCCTACTGCCGATGTGCTGGCGGATTACGGCACCGACGTGTTGGAAGAGGCCTACGTCAAAATGCTGCCGCCGGAGAAACAGCAGGGTTCGGGCGGTTTGGACATTACGCCGTTCGTCCCCGATCCCGATGCGCCGCCCGCAATGGAAGCGCACGGGCTGACCAAGCGTTTCGGCGATTTTACTGCTGTGGACCACGTCAGCTTCACCATTCAAAAAGGCGAGATTTTCGGCTTTCTCGGCAGCAACGGCTGCGGCAAGTCCACCACCATGAAAATGCTGACCGGCCTGTTAGAAGCGACAGAAGGCGCCGCCACGTTGTTGGGCAAGCCGATAGACGCGGGCGGCTTGGACACGAAAATGCGCGTCGGCTATATGTCGCAGGCGTTTTCGCTGTATGAAGAACTGAGCGTGTGCCACAATCTGGATTTGCACGCCAGACTCTACCAGATGGGCGCTAAAGGCGCGGCGGCGGTGGAAGAAGCCCTGCAACAGTTTGATTTGGCGGACGTTGCCGACACCGCGCCCGCATCGCTGCCGCTGGGCATCCGCCAACGCCTGCAACTGGCCGCCGCCTGCCTGCACCATCCCGAAGTATTGATTTTGGACGAACCGACTTCGGGGGTCGATCCCGCCGCGCGCGATATGTTTTGGCGGCATCTTCTGAAACTCTCCCGCGAAGACAAAATCACCATTTTCGTTTCTACCCACTTTATGAACGAAGCCGCCCGCTGCGACCGCATTTCCTTTATGCACAAAGGCCGCGTGCTGGCGGTGGGTACGCCCGCCGAACTGGCGGCAAGGCAGAATGCGCCGGATTTGGAAGAGGCGTTTGTGCAGTATCTGATTGAAGCGGAAGGCGGGGAAGGTGGGGAAGGGTTGTCCCGCCAGGAGGCTGCGCACTCTGAAAGTGATCAACGCGAGTTGCTCCAAAATACAGACGGCGTGCGTGAACCAAGTTCACACACCCTACCGGCGGAAACTCCGACCGTAGGGTGTGTGGCGCAAACCACGCACGCGGAAGGGGAGTCGGATGACAGGCATTCTGCACTTTCAGACGACCTTCAAGGAAAAGATACAGGGTCGTCTGAAACCCAAAACGGCGTGCGTGAACCAAGTTCACACACCCTGCCGAAGGAAACTCCGACCGTAGGGTGTGTGGCGCAAGCCACGCACGCGGAAGTGGCATCGGATAACGGGCATTCTGAGCTTTCAGACGACCTTCAAGGAAAAGATACAGGGTCGTCTGAAACTCAAAACGGCGTGCGTGAACAAAGTTCACACACCCTACGAGACAACCCAAACACCGACACCTTCAAATACCGTTTTTCCATGATTTGGACCTTCGCCCGCCGCGAAGCCAAAGAACTTCTGCGCGACAAAATCCGTTTGTTTTTCGCCGTGTTCGGCCCGTTGATTATCATGGCGTCGGTATCATGGGGGATTTCGTTTGACGTGCGGAATCTGAAATTCGCCGTTTACGACCGCGACCAAACCGCCGCCAGCCGCGAGCTGGTTGAGTATTTCGACGGTTCGCGCTATTTCCTCCAACAGCCGCCGATACAGTCCGAAGCCGAAATCGACACCGTGCTCAAAAGCTCCGGCGCCATATTGGTCATCGATATTCCGAGCGGTTTCGGGCGTGATTTGGCGCGCGGGCTCAAACCCGAAGTCGGTTTTTATGTGGACGGCTCCATGCCGTTTAACGCCACCAACATCCGCGGCTACATCGGCAGCCTGATCACCGCCTACACCAAAGACCGCATCGCCGAAAGCGGGCTGCCCGTTTCGCTCAAAGCCCCCACCGGCATCGAACCGCGCTTTATGTACAATCAGGATTTCAACAGCATCAACGCCATCGCCCCGGGCGTGATGATGCTGGTGTTGATGATGATACCTGCCATGATGTCGGCGGTCGGCGTGGTGCGCGAACGCGAAATCGGCTCCATCGCCAATTTCTACGCATCGCCCGCCGCCGTGGCGCAATATCTGATCGGCAAACAGCTTCCCTATATCGCCGTCGGCATGGTCAATTTTGCCGCCATGATGCTGATGATTATTTACCTGTTCGGCGTGCCGCTCAAAGGCTCGTTTGCCGGACTCGCCATCGGCACACTCTTGATGGTGTCCGCCACCACCGCGCTGGGGCTTTTGATTTCCTGCTTCGTGCGCTCCCAGCTTGCCGCCATCTTCGCCACCGCCATCATCACCATGATTCCCGCGCAAACCTATTCCGGCTTTCTCTACCCGCTGTCCACCATGGAAGGCGGCGCGCTGGTTATCGGCAAAACCTTCCCGTCGTCGTGGTACTACACCGTCAGCGTCGGCAGCTTCACCAAAGGGCTGCACACCGCCGACCTGCTGCATGAATATGCCGCCATCGCCGCCTTTGCCGCCACCAGCCTGATTTTGGCATGTGTGTTGTTGAAGAAGCAGGAGAAGTGAGAGGTCGTTTGAAAACTCAGCAGGCGGGTATGGATGTCCACCCCGAACCTTAGCCCACTATTAAAGAAAGAAACGCCATGAACCTAATAACCCTGTTTGACGGACTGGCCGAACGCTACGGCGCGGCGGCGGAATATCCGTGGGCGAAATCCCCCGACTTTGCCGTGTTCCGCCACACGGGCAACCGCAAATGGTTCTGCCTGTATATGCCCGTGCCGTCTGAAAAATTGGGTATGGGCGAGGGTAGTCTGACGGAAATCGTCAACGTCAAATGCCGCCCCGAACACATCGGCGCATGGCGCGCGACGGCAGGCATCCTGCCCGCATACCACATGAACAAAGAACACTGGTTGAGTATCGTATTGGCGCAAACGCCCGCAGAAAACGTGTGGCGGCTGATAGACGACAGCTTCGTGCTGACACGCTAGGATTGATTAACTTCACACATCAAACGAAAGGAAAAACATGAAAACCATAGGCATCATCGGCGGCATGAGCCCCGAAAGCACCGTGCTCTACTACCAAATCATCAACCGCGAGACCAACCGCCGTTTGGGCGGCAACCGCAGTGCCAAAATCCTGCTCGACAGCGTGGATTTTGAAGAAATCGTCCGTTTGCAGAAAAGCGGCGATTGGGCGGCGGCGGGAAACGTGTTGGCGCAGAGCGCGCGGAAGCTGGAAGCGGGCGGCGCGGATTTTTTGCTGCTCGCCACCAACACCATGCACAAAGTCGCCCCCGCCATCGAACAGGCAGCCGGCATCCCCTTGCTGCACGTCGTCGATGCCACCGCCGCCGCCATCAAACGGCAAGGCTTGTCCGCCGTCGGCCTGCTCGGCACGCGCTTTACCATGAGCGACGGTTTTTATACGGAGCGCATGGGTTCGCAGGGCGTACAAACCATAGCTCCGACCGCCGCCGAACAAGACGAAATCCACCGCATTATTTTTGACGAACTGTGCCTGAACCGCATCCGCCCCGAATCCGCCCGCTACTTTTACGACGTGATAGGCCGTCTGAAAAACGAAGGCGCGCAGGGCGTGATACTCGGCTGCACCGAAATCTGCCTGCTTGTGAACGAAACCGACAGCCCTCTGCCCGTGTTCGACAGCACCGCCATCCATGCGCTCTCGGCAGTGGATGCGGCGCTGGCGGAGTAATTAGGACTTTTGATTAAACTGGGACAGGGGTGGTTGATTCTTAGAGCGTGTTCATAGTCTTCGTAGCAGGA
>NZ_KV789576.1:0-10447 GCF_001807625.1 Neisseria sp. HMSC03D10 | reverse complement strand
TTATGAGTGTCCAAGATTTGGGGGGCAGTTCAAAGTTTCAGACGACCTTTTGTTTAAGCTGTCATCAGCTTAGTTTGCCGTGGCATTGTTTGTATTTCAGGCCGCTGCCGCAAGGACAGGGGTCGTTGCGGTGGACGATACGGCCTTGGGCGGTCAGCGCTTCGGGGCTGAAATCCGTTCCGTCGGGATCGAACGCTTCGGTAACCAAATTGGTTTGGGATTGTCCGAGCAGCTCTTCCATGTCGGGCGCTTCGGAGTGGATGGTTTGGATGCCGACGGGTGCGGGTTCGGCAATTTCTTCTACATCGGTGTTGCGCTCGATTTGGACGGAGGTCAAGAGGGCGGCGGTTTGATGCTTGATACCGCGCCACAGGTTTTCAAACATGGCGAAGGCTTCGCGTTTGTATTCCTGTTTCGGATTTTTCTGGGCATAGCTGCGCAGGTGGATGCCTTGGCGCAGGTAGTCCATGGCGGCAAGGTGTTCGCGCCATTGCAGGTCGATGACTTGCAGCATGACGTTGCGTTCGAAATCCGCCATCGGTTTTTTACCGACCAGCTCGACTTTGGCCGCGTATTCTTCTTCCACGCGTTTAATCAGGCGCTCTTTGATGTCTTGATTATCCAATGTGGTGTCTGCTTTGAGCCATGCTTGGATGTCTTCGTGCAGGCGGAATTCGGCGGCAAGCTGGCTTTCGAGTGCGGGGATGTCCCATTGCTCTTCCATGCTGTCGGGCGGTATGTACAAATCGACCAAATCGCTGATGACTTCTTCGCGGATACCTTTAGTCAGGTCGCTGACGTCTTTGCTGTTGAGGATTTCGTTGCGTTGGTGGTAGATGACTTTACGTTGGTCGTTGGCAACGTCGTCGTATTCCAATACTTGTTTGCGCATGTCGAAGTTGCGGCCTTCGACTTTGCGTTGCGCGCCTTCGATTTGGCGGGTCAGCATGCCGTGTTCGATGGCGATACCGCGTTCGGGTGCGAGGCGGTTGAGGATGGCGGCGGCACGGTCGAGCGCAAAGAGGCGCAGCAGCGGGTCTTCAAATGAGAGGTAGAAGCGGCTGGAGCCGGGGTCGCCCTGACGGCCTGCGCGTCCGCGCAATTGGTTGTCGATGCGGCGGCTTTCGTGGCGTTCGGTGCCGATGATGTGCAGGCCGCCTGCCGCGACCACTTGGTCGTGTTCTGCCTGCCAGCCGTTTTCAAGGGCGGCGATTTGTGCGGCTTTTTCTTCGTCGCTCAGGTTTTCGTTGGACTGGATGGCTTCGATTTGGTGCTTGAGGTTGCCGCCGAGGACGATGTCGGTACCGCGGCCCGCCATGTTGGTGGCGACGGTAATGGCGCCGACTTTACCGGCTTGGGCAACGATCAGGGCTTCGCGTTCGTGTTCTTTGGCGTTGAGGACGTTGTGCGGCAGTCCGGCTTTTTGCAGAAGACGGGAAACCAGCTCGGAGTTTTCGATGCTGGTGGTACCGACGAGGACGGGCTGTCCGCGTTTGTGGCATTCTTCGATGTCTTTGACGACGGCTTCGAATTTTTCTTCGGCAGAACGGAAAATCTGGTCGTTGAAGTCTTTACGCTGTACGGGGCGGTTGGTCGGGATGATGACGGTTTCGAGGTTGTAGATGCTTTGGAACTCGAAAGCCTCGGTATCGGCGGTACCGGTCATGCCGGAGAGTTTGGTGTACAGGCGGAAGTAGTTTTGGAAGGTGATGGAAGCGAGGGTTTGGTTTTCGCGTTTGATTTCCACGCCTTCTTTGGCTTCGACGGCTTGGTGCAGGCCTTCGGACCAGCGGCGGCCGGACATCAGACGGCCTGTAAATTCGTCCACGATGACGATTTCGCCGTCTTGGATGACGTAGTGTTGGTCTTTATGGAATAACGTATGCGCGCGCAATGCTGCCATGAGGTGGTGCATCAGGGCGATGTTGGCGGCGGAGTAGAGGGAGTCGTTTTCTTGCAGCAAACCCATTTGAATCAGGATTTGTTCGGCGTGTTCGTGACCCGCTTCGCTCAAGATGACTTGGTGTGCTTTTTCATCGACCCAGTAATCGCCTTCGCCTTCTTCGGTTTCTTGGCGGATGAGGTGTGCGGGAAGGCTGTTCATGATTTGGTACAGCTGGATGTTGTCATCCGCCTGCCCGGAGATAATCAGCGGGGTGCGCGCTTCGTCGATCAGAATGGAGTCCACTTCGTCCACTACGGCAAAATTCAATTCGCGCTGAACTTTGTCGTATTGGTCGGTCACCATGTTGTCGCGCAGGTAGTCGAAGCCGAATTCGTTGTTGGTGCCGTAGGTAATGTCGGCGCCGTAGGCGTTTTGACGGTCAAACGGCTGCATATCGGCGATGATGACGCCGACGTTTAAGCCGAGGAAGTTGTAGAGCGGTTCCATAATGCCTGCGTCGCGGGCAGCAAGGTAGTCGTTGACGGTAACGACGTGCACGCCTTTGCCGGACAGGGCGTTGAGATAGACGGCAAGGGTGGCGACCAAGGTTTTACCTTCGCCGGTACGCATTTCGGCGATTTTGCCGTCGTGCAGCACCATGCCGCCGATAAGCTGGACGTCGAAGTGGCGCATACCGAGTACGCGGCGGGACGCTTCGCGGCAGACGGCGAAGGCTTCGACCAAAATGTCGTCCAAAGTCTGACCGTTGGCAAGACGTTGTTTGAATTCGGCTGTTTTAGCCTGTAAATCCGCATCGCTCAAGGCTTTCATTTGTTCTTCGAGTGCGTTGATTTTTGCAACGGATTTACGGTATTGTTTGAGCAGCCGGTCATTGCGGCTGCCGAAGATTTTCTTAGCAATGTTTGTCAGCATGAAATAGTTCCTGCGCCTGATATAAAATAATGGCGAAACGGGGATTTTAACACAAGCCTCGCGGCAAGGCAGTCATGCCGTTTGAAATAAAGGCAGTTTTACCGGATTTCAATCTTGATAATACAACCGTACACTTTGAAAAGGTCGTCTGAAACATATGAATTTGGAACAATTGGGCAAGCGGGATGCGCGGTTGGCCGGTTTGTTGCAGCAGTCGCAACAATGGCGCAGGCTGGATGCGGCAGTCAAACGCATTCTGCCGGCAAACCTGCACCCGCACTTTCAAACCGCCTGCATCGAAGAGGGCAGGCTGGTGTTGCTGGCGGCAAACGGTATGGCGGCTTCGCGCCTGAAAATGATATTGCCCGCGCTTGTGCCGCAGCTTCAGGAATTGAACGCGGGTATTCAAGATGTGGCGGTCAAAGTCGTGCCGAAGCCGCCGGTACAACCCAAAGTCAACAGCCTGCATTTGAGCGGGGCGGCATTGGAGAGTTTTGATGCGGCGGCGGCAAAATTGGAAGACAAGCATCCTGAATTGGCTGCCGCGCTGGCGGAGTTGGTGCGCAAACACAGCCGTTGAGTTGGGAATTATTATTTAAATTGTTAATATAAGTTAAATTTCATTCGTTCGAATGAGAGGGTCTAATACTAAAGAAATAATACCTGAATAGTAGTCATTCTTTTTTAGGTAAACTGATGTAAATTTGCTATGGAATCTTGGACTTGTTTGGGTTGTTGTAGCAGAATACGGCTTCATTATTTCTTTGGTTCCGCTTGTAGATAGTAAACTCGAATATGGGTTTATTAATATATTCGCAAGTTTTGTTTTGTAAAATTTAACAGACTCTCATCATTAGGAGATACAAATGAAAGCATATTTAGCCCTGATTTCTGCCGCCGTTATCGGTTTGGCTGCCTGCTCGCAAGAACCTGCAAAACCTGCTGAGAATGCAGCGCCTGCCGCTTCTGAAGCCGCTCCTGCGGAAACTGCTGCACCTGCCGATGCTGCTCCTGCTTCCGAAGCAGCGCCTGCCGATTCTGCCGCAGCACCTGCCGCCGGCAACTGCGCGACTACTGTCGAAGCCAACGACGCTATGCAGTTCAACACTAAAGAAATCCAAGTCAGCAAAGCTTGTAAAGAATTCACCGTTACCCTGAAACACACCGGTACCCAACCTAAAGAAAGCATGGGTCACAACATCGTCATCGGTAAAGCCGAAGACATGGACGGTATTTTCAAAGACGGTGCCGGCGCTGCTGCAACCGACTACGTGAAAGCTGACGATGCACGCGTTGTTGCCCACACCAAACTGGTCGGCGGCGGCGAAGAAGCTTCCCTGACTCTGGATCCTGCCAAACTGGCGGGCGGCGAATACAAATTTGCCTGCACCTTCCCGGGACACGGTGCTTTGATGAACGGCAAAGTGACTTTGGTCGACTAATCCGTCCAAGCTTCAAAATACAGACAGCCTGCTTTATGCAGGCTGTTTTGTTATAAAATGGTCGCCTGAAAAGTACCCCATTGAGAACACAAACATGAATCCGTTTGAAACCAAAAGCGTTACCTTTGCCGAACCGATTGAAATGCTGTATGCCTGCCACGGCAAAGTGCGCCGTTTCTGCGGCCAGGTCGCCATGTTGTCGGACTATATCGCCGAAAACGGCTGCAATCAGATTGTTTTGCAAACCATCCGCCAAATCGCCCAGTATTTCAACGTTGCCGCCCCGCTGCACCATGAAGACGAAGAGGAAAACTTCTTCCCGCTCCTGCTGCAATACGCGCCGCAGGCAAAGGAAAGCGTGGATGAGCTTTTGCGCCAACATGTCAGCCTGCATGGCAATTGGGATGCCGTGGCTGCCGAATTTGCCAAACTCGAAGCAGACAACGCCTATATCCCCGATGCGGAAGCGTTCAAACGCTTTGTGGCAGGTTACGATGTGCATCTGGCGATTGAAGAACCCTTGTTCGACATGGGCAAAACGTTTATCCCCAAAGAGAAACTGACCGAAATCGGCGAAATCATGGCGGCGCGCCGACGCAGATAAGGTCGTTTACAGATTGCCGTTTCTTCAAACAAAGGTCGTCTGAAAACTTGAAAACAGAGTTTCAGACGCCCCCCAGTATCTCCCTGCAAACCAACCACGTCGTCTGAAAAGGAAGCAACCATGCTGACGCCAAAAAGCTGCGATTTGTTCAATATCCCGTTTTTCCAGTTTGCCCAGCTCAAAAAATACCAGCCCGAGAGCATTCCGCAAATCAAAGCCGACTACAAGGAAAACTGGCAGATATGGCAGCAGCTGATACAGCAGGTCGCCGCAGATTTGGGCGAACCTTTCGCCCCGCCGCATATCGAACGCTGGTGTAACGGCTGGCAGGTTCGTGCCCATTTCTTCGCCTACTTCAAATACGCCCAATACAAAAATTCCGCCGCGATTTTATCGATTTTATTGAACCGCCGCCGCCTGAGCGTCAGCCTAGACTGGCACTGCTACAAAGCCGACGTATCACCGATTGCGCTGCCGGAATACAACCGCTGGCTGGACAATTTCGATACCGAAAAATACGCCGCATTCGATATGTGGCACGGCGCGGAAAGCGAATATGACGACTACCGCACCGTCGCACAACAAAGCGAATCCGACCGAAGGTTGCAAAACGACGAAGACTTTTTCTGCATCGGCAAACACATTGAACGCGACGATTTGGGCAAGCAGGATGTAGCGAAATGGATAGCCGAAACGGTGGAAGATTTGCTGCCGCTTTACGAAGCCTGTCATGGCGGATAAAGACGGTTTCTGTCCGAATGTGCCGTAGGTTAAAATAGGAAAACACACATCGCCATCCCCGCGAAGATGGGAGGCCGAAACAGGTACTTCATTTAAATTTGCCCTGTCAAACCTATCCTGCTGTTTCCGTTTTTCAGACAACCGCCAAGTGCTTAAAGGTCGTCTGAAAACTTGTTATGTCGAACAACAATCTTAAATCATGAACGAAAAACTCCCTCCCGACGCGCTCATCGAAGCCGCGCTTTTGACCCAAACCGAACCCCTAAACGAAAAATCCATGCGCGAATTGTGTGTGCCGCCGCTGTCGCAGGACAAATTAATCGATGTATTGGCGCAGTTGAAAACACGTTGGCAGGGCAGGGCGTTGCAACTGGTGCATACGCACGAGGGCTGGCGGTTTCAGATTGCTCAGGCGGCATTCGAGCGGCTGGGCAGCCTTCAGGAGCAGCGTGCGCCGCGCTATTCCCGCGCCGTAATGGAAACGCTGGCGATTATTGCCTACCAGCAGCCGGTGACGCGAGGCGACATTGAGGGCATACGCGGCGTGGCGGTGTCGCAGAACGTGATGCAGACTTTGCAGGACAGGGGCTGGATTGAAGTGATCGGGCATCGTGATTCGGTCGGGCGGCCTTCATTGTGGGCGACGACGGCAACGTTTTTGAGCGATTTGCAGTTGGACAGTTTGGAAGAGCTGCCGCCATTGACCGAGTTGGGTGAATTGGTGTTGCCCGATTTGGTGGAAACGCCGCCGACGGGCGATGAGGAAGAGCCTGCGGAAGAGTCTGAAAATGCAGGCAGGTTGGTCAACTGAATTGGGAGGGGTCGTCTGAAAGGGTTTTCAGACGACCTTTCGTGTTTTGGGCGTTGCTTTGCCATATGCAGGTCGGGCATGAATGCCGACCTGAGGTATTGGTTTTAATACGAGATCCGTCGTCAGCCGTCATTCCCGCGCAGGCGGGAGTCCATTTTTGAAATTCAGAAACTGTTCTTCAAATCAAGGTTTCTTACGTTTTACGATGGATTCCCGTCTGCGGGGGAATGACGGAATTGGACGACATACTGCATTCAAAGTTAAGTATGTTTGCGATAGCCACAAAATGTAGCGTAGGTTTTCCCGCTAAAAAACTTGATTGTCCGATTCCAAATTTGCTTGGCTGATTTTGCAGGCAAAGTTCAAGCTACGGCTTGGCTGAATTGAGAAAGGTCGTCTGAAAAACCCGAATCCGGTTTTTCAGACGACCTTTTATGTGTTGACGCCTTATTTGAACATTTATTCCTTGCGTTGCAAGACGGCGGCGAAGAATCCGTCGGTTTGGTGTTTTGCCGAATCGAGGCGCAGGTATTTGCCGGTGTTCAAATCGATTTTCAAACCGGCGAGCAATTCGGCGCAGTCGAGGAGTCCGTATTCCGGGTGTTCTTCCAAAAAGCGTTCGACCTGAATTTCGTTTTCTTCGGGCAACACGCTGCAAGTGGCGTAAACCAGCCTGCCTTGCGGTTTGACCAGTTTGGCGGCGGCATCGAGGATGCTGTGTTGCTGTTCCAAAAGTTTGGCGACGGTTTCGGGCGATTGGCGGTATTTGAGGTCGGGGTTGCGGCGCAGCGTGCCTAAGCCGGAGCAGGGGGCATCGACCAAAACGCGGTCGGCTTTGCCGGTCAGGCGGGCGATGCGGCCGTCGTGTTCGCTGCTGATGCGTTCGGGGTGGATGTTGGTCAGTCCGGCGCGGGTCATGCGGGGCTTGAGGTTGGCAAGGCGTTTTTCGGCGATGTCGAAGGCGTAGATTCTGCCTTTATTTGCCATTTGCGCACCGACGGCGAGGGTTTTGCCGCCTGCGCCGGCGCAGAAATCGACAATGATTTCGCCGCGTTTGGCGCCGACGAGCAGGGTGAGGAGCTGGCTGCCTTCGTCTTGGACTTCAAGCGTGCCGTCTAAAAACAATTCATGTTTATTGAGGGCGATTTTGTTTTTCAGGCGGATGCCCCAAGGGGAATAGGGCGTGGCTTCTGCATCGGGGCTTTCGGCTTGAAGCAGGGGCAGCACTTTGTCGCGTCTGCCTTTGAGCGTGTTGACGCGGATGTCGAGCGGCGCGGCTTGGTTGATGCTGCGGCCGAAGGCGAGGATTTCTCCGTCGCTAAAATGTTTTTGCAGTTGCTCCACCAGCCATTGCGGCAATTCGGCGGCGGTATGGAGGTCGTCTGAAAATTCGGTTTTGCGCGCTTTGAGGCTGCTGAGGAACTCGGTTTCTTCTTCGTCGAGCAGGTCTTTGATTTGGCTGATGTTGGTGCTTCTGCCGAGGACGAGCGCGGCAAGCGCGGCTTTGCGCGGCTGGGCATGCGGGCGGCGCAGGACGGCACTGATTTTTTGATAATGGCGCAGGGCGGCGAAGGCGGTTTCGGCGATTTCGTGGCGGTCTTGCCTGCCGAGCTTTTTGTGTTCGCGGAAGTAGGCGGACAAAACGGCATCGGCAGGCTGTTTGAAAGTCAGCATTTCAGCCAGAACTTTGGCGGTATGGTCGAGTTGGATCGGGGTCATGGTGGGTTCGCAATCGGGGGAAAGGCTTGGATTATACTGGAAAGGTCGTCCGAAAACGTTGAATCAGGTTTCAGACGACCTGCTTGGACTACACAATCCGCGCCATCAGTAAATCGTGCATATTCAGCGCGCCGGTCAGCACGCCGTCGGCGTCGGTTACCAAAAGCCCGTTCACATGGTTTGCCTGCATGACTTTCAGGGCTTCGGTGGCGAGGCGTTCGGCGGGGATGGTTTTGGGGGAGGGGTGCATGATTTCATCGACGGTCAGCCCGTCAAAACGGTCGCGCTGTTGGAACAGGCGGCGCAAATCGCCGTCGGTGAACACGCCTTTCAGACGACTTTCGTTGTCCGTTACCGCCAGCATGCCCAAGCCTTTTTCGCTCATGCTGACGATGGCTTCTTTTAATGGCGTACCGAGTCGGACGGCGGGCAGCGCGTCGTCTTGGTGCATGATGTCCGCAACGCGTAGAAGCAGGCGTTTGCCGAGACTGCCGGCGGGGTGGCTCAAGGCGAAATCGTCGGGTGTGAACGCGCGTGCGCGCAAAAGGACAACTGCCAATGCGTCGCCCAAAGCCATGACGGCGGTGGTGCTGGTGGTCGGGGCAAGTCCCAGCGGGCAGGCTTCTTTGGAAACTGACGCCGTGATGTGGATGTCGGCATGGCTCGCCATGGTCGAATCGGGGCGGGCGGTAATGCAGATGAGGGTAATGTTTTTGCGTTTGAGCGCGGGGATGATGGCGGCGATTTCGTCGCTTTCGCCGGAATTGGAAATTGCGACGACGACGTCGTTGTCCACAATCATGCCCAAATCGCCGTGTGCCGCTTCCGCAGGATGGACGAAAAACGCGGGTGTGCCGGTCGAAGCCATGGTCGCCGCTATTTTGCGCCCGATATGTCCCGACTTGCCCATGCCTGTGATAACGACCCTGCCTTTGCAGTGCAGCAGCGCGTCTGCCGCGTGGACGAAGTTTTCGTCCAATTCCGCCGCAATTTCGTGCAAGCCTTCCGCTTCGGTGTGCAACACTTCGCGCGCCCAATCGAGATATTGACCGTTTCCTGCCATAAATGAATGCCTTTTTGTGTTCGTTTTATATCGTTTTGGACATCATTAAATGCCCTAATAAACTATCCAAATTTGCCGAATAGGGGTAGCATTACCGCCTGCTTCGCAAATAACCTATATTTAAAGGAATCAGAGATGACTATTTTATCGGACGTTAAAGCATTAGGACAACAAATCTGGCTGGACAACCTTTCCCGCTCGCTCGTACAAAGCGGCGAATTGGCGAAAATGCTGAAACAAGGCGTGTGCGGCGTCACTTCCAATCCCGCCATCTTCCAAAAAGCCTTCGCCGGCGACGCGCTTTACGCCGATGAAGTCGCCGCCCTCAAACAACAAGACCTCAGCCCCAAACAACGCTACGAAACCATGGCGATTGCCGACGTACAGGCAGCCTGCGACGTTTGCCTTGCCGAACACGAATCCACCGGCGGCAAAACCGGTTTCGTCAGCCTAGAAGTTTCCCCCGAGCTTGCCAAAGACGCACAAGGCACGGTAGAAGAAGCCCGCCGCCTCCATGCCGCCATCGCGCGTAAAAACGCCATGATTAAAGTCCCCGCCACCGACGCAGGCATCGAAGCACTCGAAATCCTCATCGCCGACGGCATCAGCGTGAACCTGACCCTGCTGTTCTCACGCGCCCAAACCCTCAAAGCCTACGCAGCCTACGCGCGCGGCATCGCCAAACGCTTGGCAGCCGGGCAAAGCGTTGCCCATATCCAAGCCGTCGCCAGCTTCTTCATCTCCCGCGTGGACGGCGCGCTTGACGCCACGCTGCCCGACCACCTCAAAGGCAAAATCGCCATCGCCCTTGCCAAAGCCGCCTACCAAGACTGGGCGCAATACTTCGGCAGCCCCGAATTTGCCGCGCTGGAAGCCAAAGGCGCAAACCGCGTGCAACTCTTATGGGCATCCACAGGCGTCAAAAATCCCGCCTATCCCGACACGCTCTACGTTGACAGCCTGATCGGCGCGCACACCGTCAACACCGTCCCCGATGCCACCCTCAAAGCCTTCATCGACCACGGTACAGCCAAATCCACGCTGACCGAAGGCGTAGAAGAAGCACAAGCGCAGCTTGCCGAAACCGCCGCACTCGGCATAGACGTAGAAACCCTCGCCAACCGCTTGCAGGAAGACGGTTTGAAACAGTTTGAAGAAGCCTTTGACAAACTGCTCGCCCCGCTGGCTTGATTGTCAAACCGCAGGTAAGGCTTGCGGTTGAACTGGCCCCCAAATCTTGGACACTCAT
>NZ_KV789575.1:0-3645 GCF_001807625.1 Neisseria sp. HMSC03D10 | reverse complement strand
AATAGGCTTTTATGAGTGTCCAAGATTTGGGGACCAGTTCAATGTTTCAGACGGCCTTTTACTATTAGGCTTCATTAAAATACCATTAAGATACTTACGATGGTCTTTCTGATATTTATCTAAATGAAGGGATAACAAGCAAGTCCCCACCGTCATCCCTGCTGATTAGTCTCCACAAAGTCTGCGCCAGCAAATCTTCAGGCTTGGGTACATCGGGAAAGGGCTTTCCCTTTTCCAAATGTATGGCTTCCCCATTGTGGTTGAACGGCTGCCATACTCCACTGTACGGCACACGGACGGTTTCGCCGTTTTCCACCAGTATCGGCGCAGTTTTAACGATTTTGCCCTCCGGGTCCAATATCCCGTCCTTCATATTCGGGTTGCCCCAGCGGTGTGTCCAGTAATAGGTTTTGACAGCATCAAAATGGGGCGCATCGTAAAGGTGGTGCAGACGGTTAGGAACGGCTTTGATGACCGGCCTTAAGGCTTCGTTCAATGCCTGGTAATTCAAAGGCAGAGGTTCTCCGGCATCGCCGACGTCGGGCAGTTCGTCGATTTTGATGGCGGAAACGCCGTTTGCCTGCGTTTTGACCGTGATTTCAGGGTACTGGGCTGCCAGCCGCGCCCATACCTGAGGTTCGATACGCATGAATAGGGATTTGCCTAGAATGGTGTACCAAGCGATGCTTTTTATGGCATCTGGATAGTCTGAATCTCCCATGAATGCATTGCAGTTGGGCATCACATTATAGTAATGAGTGGCAACCTGGTATTCGTGCAGCTCCCATTCATGATACCCGTAAGGAAGAATACACTCCAAGCCCGCGTAGCCGTGCAGTACGTCGAATTGTGCGCACAGGTAATCCACCCATTCTTCAAATTCCGACCGTTTGGTTTCATCCTTCAACCAACCGATGGGAAAGACGAGCCGCAGGTAGCTGAGGAGGTTGTAGTCATTTTCACCTGTTGGAGACGTTGTCACTGATGTACACAAATAATCATTAGCATAATCTCCCCAGCGTTCGGTACCTATAAATAAAAATAATCCTTTATTTTTTTCAGCATAAACTGATAGTTTATCGATAGTAGTAGCAAATTGTTTTTCAGTAAATTTGACAAACCTCTTATTTTGAAGACTACTAAATAGGCCGTTCAAATATTTGTTATATTTTTCCTGATACTTTCTGAACACATCCAATACCTTCCTCTGCCCGCTTTCACTCCCGCCGCCGTAGAAATATATAGTAATGCCCAGCCCCATCTTGGCATACAGCCTGTGTTCGTCGTCGTACAGTTCGCAACGCTGCGCATGAAACATAATGTCGTTCAAACGGTTTTTTTGTTCTTGAGGGGTCATGCTTTGTCCTTTCGTAGAGATTGAATATTTTAAGCCGTCTGAAAAACTGTTTTCAGACGGCCTGTTCGCTTACCTGACCGCCGCACCAACTGCTGCCGCACCTAATCCTATAGAAGTCAAAAAAGCTTGAACCGAAGCGGCGTAGGGAGCAGTACCCGTCCCAGCAGTGAAAAACGTAACCGCCGCACCAATGGCAATAACTAGAACCACCACCGTACCGACATCGATGACCTGCATCCAGTCAATCTTTTTGATTTCCTCTATTGTCCAGTCGGTAGCCCTTTTCAGGGCTTCGAAAACAGCATCTAACTACTTTTGCGTTCAGGCTTTAATCGTCCTGCCCTGTTCGTTTATCCATCTCCATGCAAATATAGATTAAGTTGCCCCTAAAAAAGTTATTGAACGATCTAAAATGTAGGAATCATGGTCAACCTACACTTGTTGATCCTTAATTACGAAATTTACTTACTTCCATAAATCCATAAACCATCTAAATAACAAATCTAACCAGCTTATCTGTTGTTTTGTATCAGAAGAAGATAATATTTCAACTTTATCTACACATCTATTCTTTGAAAAATCAAAATCTTGAACCTCAAATTTTCCATTAGTATTTTTTAAGCAATACGTACTGCTAAATCCATCAAAATTATTAGAAATATGCCTATCATCACTAGGTACTGAAGCTGCCTTTAGAGTAAAACTATAACTTACATTATTCCTAAAATTTATATTTGGAAAGTTTGACTCATCCGCAAAAATACATTTTTCCTTTACAGGATATTGTTTTTCAAATGAACTTAAATAACGCCAATATTCTGAATTCCCAGTATTTTCGTCAACATAACCAATCCTTAATATATAACTACCTGTTAAACCATTAGTATCAATATAAATACAAGGTTTATTATTTTTTATAATAACATTCACATCTCCGTCAGGATAAGGCATATGAGAAAACCCGTATGCGTTTAAACTCGATATGACATAATAAATAAATAAAAATTTACTTCTTCTCATAAAAATCTTCTATAAATAATTTTATTTTAAAAAGTACGAACTTTAGTCACAGCATCAATATAAATTCTATTATTTTTTTCCTCTCTATGATGATGTATTTCCGTTGTCCATTCTTCAGATTTTAATTTTCTATCTAAAGGGTTTCTCAAAAAATCTCTCAAAACATATTCTCTACGTGATTGTTGATTGATCAAATTCCGTAATTGTGGTTCTTGAAATACATAGTTCGCATGATATTTAACTAGGTAATAATGGCACACAATATCCGCCTGTTGTTCAATATTGAAATCCTTAAACTCTCTACCTCTATCTATGCCTAACAAGTCATATGCATAAGCCATTAAACGTCCTGATGTATCTCTTTCAGAATATCCTCCAATTGATGCCAATCGCACCCCTCTACAGGCTACATTTAAATCCATTGCAAAATATTGCCAAACGTGTGTCATTTCATGAATAAACCATCGTTGATTATCCTCTTTGTCTGTCAAAGGACCAGAAAAATCTTTAATCACATCATAAACTTTAATCGGCAAGTGAATTTTACCATATGGAGTCATTGCATTTCTTGAATGGTCAGGCATACCCAGCAACCCTCCCCTTACAATCCTAACTTTTTCATAAGGAATCGAATCTTTGAAGATAAGTCGTGCCAAAGCGATTTCTCCTAAAGTTAATTTTCTTGATGTGGGAGGAAGTCTTACTGGAACAGGTTTTCCAGGCGAATTTAATAATACGGTAGTTGCTTCTTTCGTTGTGACTGTTATATATGTCCCATGTATTTTTATTTTGTTTGTCATGATTTACTCCCTGGTTTCAATTTCAATACGGATACCTTCCATATTTTCAGTGGTTACGAATTTGGTCAGCCCATTTTTATCCGACCTTCCTTTTAACAAAAGTTCTTTTCCTCTATATATCTTATACAGTACTCCTGCCAAAACCTCTCCCGTCAATTCATCTTGCAATACAAATTGCCGACCATATCTATGAAGAGGAGAAGCAGGAAGAAACACTTTATTTAATATGCTATTCGGCCCACCCACCACCAATGGCGCCCTCACCCTTACCACCTTCGGACTCCCGATCTCAACCTCCCCGTTACTCAACTTGATATACGCCCCTTTGCAGGTAATCAGTATCTCTTCCTTCGCCGCCATGGTGACTTTCCCTGCGCTGCTGGTTAATGTTGCGTCCTTTAAGGCATTCAGCTGCAACTCGTCATTCTGTGCCTGTACTTCCACTTTGCCCTGATTGGCCTGCACTTT
>NZ_KV789574.1:0-2524 GCF_001807625.1 Neisseria sp. HMSC03D10 | reverse complement strand
TCGGGGGAAAGGCTTTTTTGCAAAGGTCTCAGACTCTTCATTTTGAAAACGGTATTGAGCATAAATGCTGATAATTCATGTTATTTCAAAGATTTCTGCTGGGGGATTTTTGGGATTGAAAGTGGCTTTACAAAAGTTTTGTACTTTATGAGCTGTTAATAAACCCACCGACTATACGGGAATAGCTCAATCGGCTACAATTCCGTTTCACAAACAAATAAATTCAAAAACTTATGAAATGTCCGTTTTGTCAGCATCCCAATACTCAAGTCACTGATTCGCGGCTCTTGGAAGAGACGAACAGCATCCGCCGCCGCCGCCGTTGCGTGGAGTGCGGACAGCGGTTCAGTACGTTTGAAACGGTCGAAATGCGGATGCCTCAGGTGATTAAATCCAACGGTACGCGCGTGGCGTTTAATCCGCACAAGCTGAGAACCAGTTTGGAACGGGCTTTGCACAAACGCCCGATCGCCCAGGAAAAAATCGATGAAACGGTCGCGCTGATTGAGCAGCGTCTGTATCAGTCGGGCAACAAGGAAGTGCCGTCGCGCATGGTGGGGGAAATGGCGATGGAGGAATTGGCAAAAATCGATCAGGTCGCCTATGTCCGTTTTGCTTCCGTGTATAAAAGTTTCAACGACGTGTCCGAGTTTACTCAGGCAATCGCCACGCTGGTGCAGACCGACGGGAAATAGGTCGTCTGAAAGCGGTGTGTTGATGATGAAGAGGATGTTTATGAAAAGAGTTTTATCCGTAGCCGCCGCACTATTCTGCCTTGCCGCCTGCAGCCCCGAACAGGGCGATGCGGTGTCGAAAGCCGCCTCCGATACGGTTCAAACGCTGACGAGCATGGATGGCAAAATTTCCATTTCAGTCCATAACAGCCACTTCACCGACATCATCGCTGATTCCGCCCGCCATCCGAAAAACGTTCCCGCCTCCAACCTGATTCTGCTCCAACACGACCCTGAAGCGCGCATTACCATTTATGCGGCGAACAACGGCCCGGCGCAAACGGATGCCAAAACCTATTTCGCCGAACTCAAAACCGCCCTGCAATCGGACGAGACTCAAAATGTCCGCGTCGGTATCGCCACCGACAACCGCATGAATTACCAAACCGACCGCGAAGACCGGCAAGGTACGTTCAACCAATACTGCATCGCCATTCACGAAGCCAATATTTATACCGTTTGCGCGTACAGCCATCATGCGGGGCAGAAAGATTTGTCCGTCGTTTTAAAAGAAGTGAGTTTGGCGCATTAGCATTTTGACGAATGGAACACGGCGAAGGTCGTCTGAAAACGGAAAACTTTAAGAAATCCACATTATGTTTGATTGTATTGATACCCAAATGATGCAAAACGCCCTTGCCCTTGCGCGGCTCGGGCGTTTTTCCACTTCCCCCAACCCGCGCGTCGGCTGCGTGATTGCACACGGCAACCAAATCGTCGGACAGGGATTTCATGTCAAAGCAGGCGAACCGCACGCCGAAGTGCATGCGCTGCGGCAGGCGGGCGAAATGGCGCGCGGGGCGACGGCTTATGTGACGCTCGAACCGTGCAGCCATTACGGCCGCACGCCGCCCTGCGCCGAGGCTCTTATCGGCTCGGGCGTGTCGCGCGTGGTCGCCGCCATGACCGACCCCAATCCTTTGGTGGCAGGCAAAGGTTTGGCAATGCTCGAAGCCGCAGGCATCCGCACCGAAAGCGGTTTGCTGGAAACCGAAGCGCGCGAACTCAACCGCGGCTTCCTCTCCCGTATCGAACGCGGTCGCCCGTTCGTCCGCATCAAATGCGCCGCCAGCCTAGACGGCAAAACCGCGCTCGCCGACGGACGCAGCTACTGGATTACCGGCGAAGCCGCAAGGGCGGACGTACAAACCTTACGTGCGGAAAGCTGCGCCGTCTTAACCGGCATCGGCACGGTGCTTGCCGACAACCCGCGCCTCAACGTCCGCGCCTTCCCGACCCTGCGCCAGCCCGCGCGTATCGTGTTGGACAGCAAACTGCAAACGCCGTTGGGCAGCCACATGGTTTCAGACGACCTCAGCCCCACCATCATCGTAACCGCCGTCGATGATGAAGAACGCCTCAAGCCATACCGCGCGTTCAATCATATCCGCATCTTGAGGTCGTCTGAAAACGCCGCCGGACGTATAGACCTTGCCGCACTGCTGCCCCAATTGGCAGAACTGGGTTACGGCGAGATTATGGTCGAAGCGGGCGCGACGCTGACCTCCGCCTTTATCGAATCAGGCTTGGCAGACGAAATCGTGTTGTACCAAGCGCCGAAAATCTTAGGCGAAGGCAGAAGCCTGCTTACCCTCCCTGCTAACCCCGCCGTTT
The DNA here is from genome assembly GCF_001807625.1 of Neisseria sp. HMSC03D10. Lineage (NCBI taxonomy): Bacteria > Pseudomonadati > Pseudomonadota > Betaproteobacteria > Neisseriales > Neisseriaceae > Neisseria > Neisseria sp. HMSC03D10. Next base: position 176 of record NZ_KV789574.1, on the reverse strand, counting down.
TGACTTCGGAAGGCGAGTGGGAAAGTCGTTCGGTAGAGCTGATCGGGCAGGACGTAAAATGGGTTTTGCGTAAAAAATAGGCTGCCTTGTAAACCAGAAAGGTCGTCTGAAAACTGATTTTGGGTTTTCAGACAGTCTTGATTAACGGTGCAGCGTACCGAAGCTTTGTTCGATCA
>NZ_KV789573.1:24936-45851 GCF_001807625.1 Neisseria sp. HMSC03D10 | reverse complement strand
GTCGGGGGAAAAGGAATTTTGCAAAGGTCTCTATATCATTGAATCAAAACGAATACTGCGGGTAACGAAAACAGTATCAACAATGAAACGATTGACCACGAACCTAGGTATTCCTCCGGACATTAGGGGAGATAGATGCCGGTCGTCGGTATACATCATCACTGCTTTATTAGGTTTCACTTTTCACTGAGTGAAAGAACCAGGTTCTTGCAATCATCTTTCAGCCAAGCAAAACTGTCTGCCTCAATCCCCCTTTTGATTGCGGACTTGGTCTCGGCAATCTGCCCATTGCCCGTCGGTATGACTTTCTGCATCGGTGCGGATATGCTGTGAGCAAGCCTTAAAGTGCCTTTAACCCGGCATGCATCACAGTAGTTGCCGGTAGTGACTGCTGTACGGATTCCATTTGCACTAATACGCTGATCTGATTTTGTCAGCCGCCGATAAACCAGGTCCGGATAACGCTAGCGATACTTACATCGGCGCACAGGATATCGGAACCTTGTCCGCTCAATCGGTGCTTGATTAGGCTCAACAGATGGGGAAGTGTGCCTGACCAAGTTCTCCGGTTAGTGAGTTTTGCCAAGGACTCAGGTAGAAACCATTTCAAAAATATCAATCCATTGATATTTAATATTATTTCTACTTTATATTAAAAACCATGCGGCACTCAGCATTAACAGAACCTAGTTCCATTACATGAATACACTTGTGACCATCGTACTTTTTATAGTGATAACCAGCTACGCCAATCCAAAGTAACCTGTTATTCACTCAGTGAACAAGGGCTTTTCTACGTTTCAAACCGCCATATGGTCTGCCAATATTCATCCTTCTTTGAGAATGGGCTGAAAAAAATTTTAGGGCTTTTTGCTGCTAATATAGCAGGTACCGACATAGGCAATGGATGCGCACCTGACACTGTTGCTTATCCCAACGGTAAATCACCCGCCACGACGCTGTGTGGAACACAATCTGCCGTGGGCAATGGATTGACTAAGCCGCTTAAAGGCGAACTTTAAATTTGGAGAAAAAATGCAAACAGAAAGACGACTCAGGTTACCTGATGTCCGCCACATGGTTGGCTACGGCACTACGACCACTTACTGCAAGTCCTAATTACTCATATGGAGGATTGAATATGCTGAACCAAATCCAGTTGAAACGTTACGCCGAATTGTCAGGCTATACAGAAAAGGCTTTAAGGGACAAAATCAGCACCGGTGTTTGGGTAGAGGGACTCCACTACTACCGTGCGCCCGACCGCCACATCTTAATCAACGTAAAAGAGGTAGAAAAATGGCAACGAAACGAATACCAACCGGTGTAGTTATCCGCGATCGCAGTATCAAAATATGGTTCATGTATCGGGGTAAACGATGTTGGGAAAGCCTGCCGCTCAAGCCCACCACCGCTAACATCCGGCACGCTACTAAACTCCGGGAAGAAGTATGTACCCGAATCGCCATCGGCGTATTCGACTACGCCGAATTCTTCTCCGATTCCAAACGGGCTGAAGAAACGGAGCGCAGCCCCTCCTTCCGTGAGATGGCCGAAGCCTGGCTAGCCACCGTTAACCAGCTATCCCACTCCACACTATCCCGCTATCGCGGTATGCTCAACAGCCACGTCCTGCCTAAAATTGGCGACATGCCGATAGACCGTATCCAGTACAGTACCCTAGCCGGGCTGCTGGCTACCTTAGACTGTAGCGCAAAAACTCGCAATAACGTCGCCACCGTTATTCGGCAGCCGTTTGTTCTTGCGCTCCGCGACGGTAGGATAAAAGACAACCCCGCCCAGCATCTAGCCAACGCCAAAGTGCAGAAAGAGCCGCCCGACCCGTTCACACTCGAAGAGGCCGAATCCATCCTAGACTGCCTAAAAAACAAACCTGTGTTTCACAATTACTTCGAACTGGCCTTTTTCAGCGGTATGCGTACCAGCGAGCTCATCGCCCTCACTTGGCAGGACATCGACTTCCAGAGGCAGTGCGTGCGCGTAAACAAAGCATCCGTGGCTGGCAAGCTGAAAAGTACTAAAACCCACAGCTACCGAGACATCGAACTCAATAGCCGCGCCTTGGAAGCCTTACGCAGGCAATGGCAAATAACAGTAGGACTAGCAAGCGGATACGTTTTCATCAATCCAAAAACCGGCAGCCCGTTTGAGAACGACAAAGTACCTTGGAGACCGTGGCAGCACGCCATAAAAATAGCGGGGGTAAGGTACAGGAAACCCTACAACACCCGCCATACATTTGCCACACTCAACCTCATGGCCAGAGCCAACCCCATGTGGGTAGCCCGGCAGATGGGACACAGCACCATGAAGATGCTACTTGAAAACTATTCCCGCTGGATTGACTTGGCCGACAAGCAGCGTGAAAAGTCTAAAATCGAGCAGCTTTTTGATTGGAAATGTGCCAATAGTGTGCTAAAAAACACAGAAATGAAGATAAGTATAGGATATCTTGGTGGAGGCGGGGGGAATCGAACCCCCGTCCGGAAGTCCTCTACAGAGCGTTCTACATACTTAGTCGTGTCTATTTAAAATCTCGTTCCTATCATGCCGACCGACAGGCCTTCTAGGAACCAGTTACCTTAAATCTTATTTCCCACCAAGTAACCCGGCGGAAAACCAGTCAATGTAAAATGACGTTGCGGTAGCTTGCGCTACACAGCCCATTGACCAACTGCTGCAACGGCAGGCCTTAAGCGGCCAGTGCGTAAGTTTCGTCGTTTGCGACTATTTAGATTCAGTGTTTTACGGGAAATCTGAGATCCCGGTATGCCCGCATCTGCTTTGCAACCCCCGTCGAAACCAAGATCGCCCCCAGATGGGAAACGTTAATTATACGCATATCAGGCTGTTTTGCCAAGCAGAACGGGCATAACAAAGGTCGTCTGAACACGCAAATCATGCTTTCAGACGACCTTTCGCCTTATTCGATTATTGCCGGTAAGTCTGCAAGAAGCGCTCGAGTTTGCTCATGGCTTCTTCGATTTGGTGGGTGTACGGCAAGGTAACGATGCGGAAATGGTCGGGACGTATCCAGTTGAACCCTGTTCCTTGGACAAACAAGACTTTTTCGCGCACGAGCAGGTCGTAGATGAATTTCATGTCGTCATGGATACCGTACATTTCGGTGTCGATTTTCGGGAACATATAAAGTGCCCCCATCGGCTTGACGCAGGATATGCCGGGAATTTGGTTGACAAGTTCCCACGCTTTATTGCGCTGCTCCAGCAGGCGGCCGCCGGGCAGGATGAATTCGTTGATGCTTTGATAGCCGCCCAAAGCGGTTTGGATGGCGTGTTGCATGGGCGTGTTGGCGCATAGGCGCATGGAGGCGAGCATATCGAGGCCTTCGATATAGCCTTTGGCATGTTCTTTCGGACCGTTGAGCACCATCCAGCCTTGACGGAATCCGGCAACGCGGTAGGCTTTGGAGAGTCCGTTGAAGGTAATGGTCAGCAAGTCGGGCGCGAGTGCGGCGATGTGGTGGTGAACCGCGCCGTCGTAGAGGATTTTGTCGTAGATTTCGTCGGCAAAGATGATCAGACCGTGTTTGCGCGCCAACTCGGCGATTTCGAGCAGGATTTCTTTGCTGTACACCGCGCCGGTAGGATTGTTGGGATTGATGACGACGATGGCTTTGGTTTTGGGCGTGATTTTGGCTTCCATATCGGCAAGGTTGGGAAACCAGTCGTTTTCTTCGTCACACAAATAATGGCGCACCGTACCGCCCGCCAAAGTGGCGGCAGCCGTCCACAGCGGATAGTCGGGCGCGGGAATCAGGATTTCGTCGCCGTCGTTCAAAAGTGCCTGCATGGACATGGTAATCAGCTCGGACACGCCGTTGCCGATATAAACGTCGTTGACCGAAATGTCGCGCAGACCTTTGGTTTGATAGTAATGAACGATGGCCTTACGGGCGGAATACAGCCCTTTGGAATCGCAATAGCCCTGCGCGGTCGGCAGGTTGCGGATCACGTCCACCAAAATTTCATCAGGCGCTTCAAAGCCGAACGGCGCAGGGTTGCCGATATTGAGCTTGAGGATTTTATGGCCTTCTTCTTCGAGTTGCAGGGCTTTTTTGTGTACCGGGCCGCGGATGTCGTAGCAAACATGGTCCAGCTTGGACGACTTGGGAAATTTCTCCATGATGTGTGTTCCGTAAAATTGTTAACAATGGGGGTAAATGTACTCCGTTTGCAGACGGAAAGAAAGTATTTTATGCAATTGAGAATAGGTCGCCTGAAACCACATTTCAAATTTCAGACGGCCTTTATTACAACCCTATTCCGCTTTCAATACATACTTCCCGAAATATAGTAAACTTGCCGCCGTTTTCCCTTCCTCCTTCCCGTCATGTTTCCCATTATCCCCATCGACCGCGCCGCTGCCGAATGGCGCAACGAAAGCACGCAAAAGCCGCCCAAGCAGGCGGTTTATGTGCATGAAAGCAATGCCGCCGATATTCTGAAAAACGCCCACGCCCACACGGCGACCGTTTGGACGGGCGATTTCCACAACGCCAAACAAGTGTTGGCTGCGATGAAAAAGCGCGTCCGCAGGTCGTCTGAAAAAACGAAAAACGCACCTGCCGATATTCAGACGACCTTCCACACCCACCGCATGAAACAGGCGCAGCAAAGCCGCGTGCTGAACATGCTTGCCGTCGAAATCGGCGCGGGTTTTCAGTTAAGCAACCCGCGCGCGCCCGACGTCCGCGCCGCCCTTGCCGATGTTTACGCCGAACCAAACGACGCGCCTTTTTTGCTGCCGTTCAACCAGCTTTTGGGTTTTATCGGCGCACACGAATGGCACAAAAAAGGCATAGACATTCCGCAGCTTGACGGCAAAATCCACGTTCCCTTCGGCGTGTTCTCGCCCCTGCGCGGCGAATATTTGGACCTAATCGCCCAAGCGCCGTTAAATCCCCATATTCAGACGGCGTTCGACATCGGCACAGGTTCCGGCGTTATCGCCGCCATCCTCGCCAAACGCGGCATTCCCAAAATCACCGCCACCGACACCAACCCCAAAGCCATCGCCTGCGCAACCGCCAACCTCGCCCGCTTGGGGCTGGATAAACAAGTCGCCGTCCAAGCCGTCGATTTGTTTCCCGAAGGACGTGCCGACCTGATCGTCTGCAACCCGCCGTGGCTACCCGCCAAACCGACTTCCGCCGTCGAAACCGCCCTCTACGATCCCGACAACGCCATGCTGACCGCCTTCTTAAACGGCGTGCGGCAGCATTTAAACCCGCAAGGCGAAGCGTGGTTGATCATTTCCGACTTGGCGGAACATCTGCACTTACGCGACCGTGATTTTCTGGAACAATGTTTTCAGACGACCTCTTTAGAAGTGGCCGATATTCTGAAAACCAAACCGCGCCACCGCAAAGCCGCCGACGAATCCGACCCGCTCGCCTTCGCCCGCAATCGGGAAACCACATTTCTCTATCGTTTGAAAGCAAAGTCCTGATATACAATTAGGTCGTCTGAAACCCGTTTCCGCCATTCCCATGCAACTGATCAAATACCTCCAATCCCAAGGCATAGGCAGCCGCAAACAATGCCAGTGGCTGATTCAAAACGACTGTGTCGAAATCAACGATACAGTCTGCAACGACGCCAAAGCCGACATCGATCCCGCTGAAGTCCAAACGCTGCGCATAGACGGCGAAGACATCGTCGTCGTCCCCATGCCCTATTTTTATATCCTGCTCAACAAGCCTGCCGATTACGAAACCTCGCACAAACCGCAGCAATACCCCAGCGTTTTCAGCCTTTTTCCCGATCATATGCGCAACATCGATATGCAGGCGGTCGGCAGACTGGATGCCGATACGACGGGCGTTTTGCTGATTACCAACGACGGGCAGTTCAACCACCGCGTTACCTCGCCGAAACACAAAGTCCCGAAAATCTACCGCGTTACTCTGAAACATCCTTCCGACGAAAGCCTGTGTGCAACGCTGAAAAACGGCGTCCTGCTGCACGACGACAACGAAACCGTCCGCGCCGCCGAAGCCGTTTTAGAAAACCCGACCACCCTGCTGATGACCATTACCGAAGGCAAATATCATCAAGTCAAACGCATGGTCGCCGCCGCCGGCAATCGCGTCGAACATCTCCATCGGGACGAATTCAACGGACGAACGGTAGAAAATTTAGCCTCAGGGGAGTGGAAATTCATCACAGTTTGAAAATTTAAAAGTTTTTTCAAAAAAATTTAACCATTATGATTTTTTTATTTGTTTAAAAACATTATGATATGATTGTTAAGATCATGTTAACCAAACTTAACGCCATCATTCGTGAACTATTATATAATTCGCGTGTCTGAGTAACACTTGCTTCGAGAGAAGTGAGTAAGTGAGTAAGACGTTTTCCCCGTAATGTGTTTGGCCATCTATACTTTTCCCCTTAGTATAGATGGTTTTTTTTATCTTTGATTTCAATTCTTTCAGTCAAGTTCTTTCATTCAATCCTACAAACAGGAGATCGTCATGTTACTCAAAAAAGGCTTGCTTTCTACTTTGTCCATTGCACTGATACTGGGTTTTTCCGCCCAAACTGCCGATGCAGACACCCATAAACGCCACCATCCGCGAACTCAAGCCGAACATGGCAAACTGCATCCCGCCTGCAAAAAGTACCTCGACCGCCGCGCTGCATGGTACAAATACAAAGGCAACCGTGCCGAATTGAAAGAAAACCGAAAAGCCCGCAAAGCTTTCCGTCAGCTACCCTATAAAGAACAACGCATCCAATGCCGCGCCGCTTACGAAGCATTTGATGATTTCGATCAAGGCAAATTCCGCCGTTAACAATCATATCGGTAAAGGTCGTCTGAAAACGGGTTTCTATTTGAGAAAACCTGTTTTCAGACGACCTTTTGTTATATTCCTGAAATATAGTTTCCCCTATAATTCCGACTTTCCAGCCCCTATACTACCACCCGCCCCATGACCACGGACTTCGACATCCCCCTATTCCTCAAAAACCTGCCCAACCTGCCCGGCGTATACCGTTTTTTCGACGAAGGCGGCAACGTTTTATACGTCGGCAAAGCCGTCAACCTCAAGCGGCGCGTGTCCGGTTATTTCCAGAAAAACGACCATTCCCCGCGCATCGCGTTGATGGTGAAACAGGTTCACCACATCGAAACCACCATCACCCGTTCCGAAGCCGAAGCCCTGATTCTCGAAAACAACTTCATCAAAGCCCTGTCGCCCAAATACAATATCCTTTTCCGCGACGACAAAAGCTATCCCTACCTCATGCTCAGCGGGCATCAATATCCGCAGATGGCGTATTACCGCGGCACATTGAAAAAGCCGAACCAATACTTCGGCCCCTATCCCAACAGCAACGCCGTGCGCGACAGCATACAAGTCCTGCAAAAAGTCTTCATGCTGCGCACCTGCGAAGACAGCGTGTTCGAACACCGCGACCGCCCTTGCCTGCTGTACCAAATCAAACGCTGCACCGCGCCCTGCGTCGGACACATCAGCGAAGAAGACTACCGCGACAGCGTGCGCCAAGCTGCTACCTTCCTCAACGGCAAAACCGACGAACTGACCCGCACCCTACAACACAAAATGCAGACCGCCGCCGCCAACCTGCAATTTGAGGAAGCCGCCCGCTACCGCGACCAAATCCAAGCGCTCGGCATCATGCAGAGCAACCAGTTCATCGACAGCAAAAACCCGAACAACCCCAACGACATCGACCTGCTCGCGCTCGCCGTTTCAGACGGCCTTGTCTGCGTACACTGGGTCAGTATACGCGGCGGGCGGCACGTCGGCGACAAAAGCTTCTTCCCCGACACCAAAAACGACCCCGAACCAAACGGACAAGACTATGCCGAAGCCTTCGTCGCCCAACACTATCTGGGCAAAAGCAAACCCGACATCATCATCAGCAACTTCCCCGTCCCCAACGCATTGAAAGAAGCATTGGAAGGCGAACACGGCAAACAAATGCAGTTCGTGACCAAAACCATAGGCGAACGCAAAGTCTGGCTGAAAATGGCGGAACAAAATGCACAAATGGCAATAGCCCAACGCCGCCTGCAACAAAGCAGCCAGCAACACCGCATCGACGAGCTGGCAAAAATCCTGAACATGAATTCAGACGACCTCAACCGCCTCGAATGCTTCGACATCAGCCACACCCAAGGCGAAGCCACCATCGCCTCCTGCGTCGTGTACGACGAACAAAACATCCAACCCTCGCAATACCGCCGCTACAACATCACCACCGCCAAACCCGGCGACGACTACGCCGCCATGCGCGAAGTCCTCACCCGCCGCTACGGCAAAATGCAGGAAGCCGAAGCCAACGGCGAGGCCGTCAAATGGCCGGATGTCGTATTGATTGACGGCGGCAAAGGACAAATCGGCATCGCCGTATCCGTATGGGAAGAACTCGGGCTGCACATCCCCTTGGTCGGCATCGCCAAAGGCCCCGAACGCAAAGCCGGCATGGAAGAACTCATCCTCCCGTTCACCGGCGAAACCTTCCGCCTGCCGCCCAACAGCCCCGCCCTACACCTCCTGCAAACCGTGCGCGACGAATCACACCGTTTCGCCATCACAGGCCACCGCAAAAAACGCGACAAAGCCCGCGTTACCTCCTCTCTGAGCGACATCCCCGGTGTAGGCAGCAAACGCCGCCAAGCCCTGCTCACCCGCTTCGGCGGCCTGCGTGGCGTCATTGCCGCCAGCAAAGAAGATTTGGAACAAGTCGAAGGCATCAGCAAAGCATTGGCGGAAACCATTTACGAGCATCTGCATTAAACGATAGGGTAAATAAAGCAAGAGGTCGTCTGAAAAGTTTTCAGACGACCTCTTGCTTATATTTCCTTCTTACCAAATCCCCAACCAGTTTTCTTCCAATTTTGAGTTTCCGCGTCCTTCTTGCGCTTCGCGTTCCTCCCTTCGGAAATCCCACGGAGCTTGCGGATTTTTACCGCCCCACAAACCTTTACGTTTTTGTTTTGCCTGCTTTTGGGCGGCAGCGTAATCGGTATAGGCGGTTTTGTTTTGCTGTTTTTTGGCATAGCTGTCGTAATGCCATGCCGCGCCGTCGCGCAGCTGCATAAGGTTCAAATCGGTTATCCCAACGGATACCTGCGCAACTTCGCGTTGGTAGCGGTCTTTCTCGAATACGCGTACTTTCACTTTTTTGCCGTCGGCTTCGGCAATCAGGTTGTCACGCGAACGCGTACCGTATGCCTGATTGATCTCGGGCGCGTCGATATACGCCATGCGGATTTTGTGTTTTGCACCGTCTTCGTCGATGACATGAAGGGTATCACCGTCGTGGATTTTGGTGATTTTTCCGTGATAAGTATAAGGGGCTTTTTTGTGTATGCCAGTCTTGCCCACTTGGTTTTCAGACGACTTTGGCCTGATTGTATCGGTCAGTAGCGCACCGACGGACTCTAAGCCGAAATGACGGCTGTCTGTAATATCGGAAACAATCTGAACGCCTGATTGAACAAGTTCGGTATCGCGTGAGCTGTAACCCAATGCGCCCAATACAGACAGGAAAACGGGCAGCCATTTGAGCATGGTAGTGGTCTTCATAATTTGAGAATGATAAGGTCGTCTGAAAACCGAAATTGGTTTTCAGACGACCTTCGCTGTTTATTGCCTTTAATTTTGTCCGGGTTTGATGACTTTGACTCCCTGCTCTGTACCCAATATCAGCACATCCGCGGCGTTGCGGGCGAAGATGCCGTTTTCGAGAACGCCGGTGATGCGGTTAATTTCGTCTTCCATAGTCAGCGGACGGTCGATATGCAAGTCATAGACATCGATAATTTGGTTGCCGTGGAAGGTGGTGTAGTTCAGGCGTAATTCAGGCTGTCCGCCCATTGCCAAAAGTTTGCGCGACACCAGCGAACGCGCGCCGGGCAACACTTCTACGGGCAGCGGGAATTTGCCCAAACGCGAAACATATTTGCTCTCGTCGGCGATACAGATGAATTTGTCAGACGCACTGGCGACGACTTTTTCGTTTAAATGCGCGCCACCGCCGCCTTTAATCATTTGCAGCATATGGTTCACTTCGTCCGCGCCGTCAACATAGACAGCCAGCCCCATCACATCATTCAGCGATACTTCGGGAATGTCGTATTGCGCCATCAGTTCGCTGGACTTTTTAGAAGTCGAAACCGCGCCTTTGATTTTTTTGCCGCTTTTACCCAACGCTTCGATAAACATATTGACGGTCGAGCCGGAGCCGATGCCGATGTATTCGTTTTCGGGTACGAATTCCACCGCTTTCTCGGCGGCAATGCGCTTCAATTCGTCTTGAGTAGCCATGATTTCTCCTTAATGGGATGCCGGTTGATGGGTATATGTTAACATTTTCATGCCATTTGTGCTTGCCTGCTTACGCTTTTTCCAGCAACACCGCCGCCTGCGCCTCGATGGCTTCCATGCGTCCCAAATAGCCGAGTTTTTCGTTGGTTTTGCCTTTGATATTGACACAGGTCGTCTGAATCCCTAAATCGGCGGCAATGTTGGCGCGCATGGCGGGAATGTGCGGCGCGAGTTTGGGCTTTTGCGCGATGATGGTCGTATCCACGTTCACAACGCGCCAGCCTAAAGCCTGCACGCTTTGATACGCTTCGCGCAACAATACGCGGCTGTCGGCATCTTTAAACTCGGCGGCGGTATCGGGAAAATGGCTGCCGATGTCGCCCAAGCCCGCCGCACCGAGCAATGCGTCGGTAATCGCGTGCAAAAGCGCGTCGGCATCGGAATGACCGAGCAGGCCTTTTTCAAACGGAATATTTACGCCGCCGAGAATCAAATCGCGACCCTCGACGAGTTGGTGGACATCGTAGCCTTGTCCGATACGGATATTCATGTTTTGTCCTTTTTTCAATGTCAGGTCGTCTGAAAAACGGGTTGGGCATCTGTTCCGACTTTCTTTAAGCCCTTTTTCAGACGACCTCAATATTTGATTTGATAGACCGCTTGCGAAAACTCGAATAGTTCACAACTCAAGGCAGCTTGTTCCTAATAATCCGGATTCGTACAAAAGTCTAAGTTGCGACGATTCAATCCGCCGAACACTCCGCAGCCAAATATTCGTCCAACACCTTTACCGCCAATGCCAGTAGCAGGTTAAACCGTCGGCGGATAAGCTTTAAATCCCGGATACGGCTGACCGACAAGTTCTGCTGCAACCAGCGGTAGGACTCTGCTTATCGGCATATAGCGCAGCCAGTGCGTTTTGGCCGGCACGTTTTTCCATACCGTTCACAAACCAATAGGCGGATCCGATAAGCAGCAGCACATACCATCCTTCGCTATAAACGCTGCCTCCCGCCTGCAACAGCAGCACCTTATGCTCGCCCATCAACCCTTTCGGTGTGCCGTCTTCGCCGTAACGTAAGGTTTCTCTATGGCAGCCTGAAAACGTGTGGGCAGTCAGTGCCCACCCTACAAGAATCCCTGTTGTTTCCAGACCGTGTCGGGTGGCAACTGCATATACGTCCGCACAAAATCAAAGAAATCTCGGCTGATTTCAAAATGTCCGTAACGCAGCATGGAGGCGTATTTTTTCCATTCGGGATGCGTGCGGATGATGTCTATCGGGCAGTTGCGGCGGGTTTCGGCATAGTCCACATTGCGGCGGAAGGGGATGAAGGTCTCGTTCATTTGGAACGGATAGGCGGTATCGTCCGTAATTTGGCCGAATGCGGTAAAGGCTTGCAGTTTTTCCGTGCCGTCCATGCGGATTTTCGGGCTGTAATAAAGCAGCCAGTCGCCGCGCTTCATGCGGTTGAGCGGTGCGGCTTTGCCGTGGCACACTTGGCAGAACCCGCCTGCCACGCCGCGCAGGACGTGTTCTTGGGATACGGTGCCAATCCAATATTTCGTCATTATTGTCTTTCTATCGGTTGCGGATTTGAAGCAGCCTGCACTTGGGTTTTCCGAAAGTGCAGGCTGCTTTTTGGGTTTCAGACGACCTACGATACCGTATGGTCGTCTGAAACCTTTATTGCCGTACTGTTTTACCGTTCAATTTGGCTCACATCACGCACCGCGCCTTTGTCGGCGGAAGTCGCCATTGCGCCGTAGGCGCGCAGGGCGGCGGAGACGTAGCGGTCGCGGTTTTCCGGTTTCCATGCTTTGCTGCCGCGTGCTTCCATTTCGGCGCGGCGTTTTGCGAGTTCTTCGTCGGACACTTTCAGGTTAATGCTGCGGTTGGGGATGTCAATTTCAATCGTGTCGCCTTCGTGCACCAAGCCGATGGCGCCGCCTTCCGCCGCTTCGGGCGAAGCGTGGCCGATGGAGAGGCCTGATGTGCCGCCGGAAAAGCGTCCGTCAGTTAGCAGGGCGCAGGCTTTGCCGAGGCCTTTAGATTTCAGGTAGGAAGTCGGATACAGCATTTCCTGCATACCGGGGCCGCCTTTGGGGCCTTCGTAGCGGATGATGACGATGTCGCCGGCGACGATTTGGTTGCCCAAAATGCCTTCGACGGCGGCTTCTTGGCTTTCAAACACGCGGGCGCGGCCGGTGAATTTGAGGATGCTCTCGTCCACGCCTGCGGTTTTCACCACGCAGCCGCGCTCGGCGATGTTGCCGAACAAGACCGCCAAACCGCCGTCTTGCGAGTAGGCGTGTTCGACGTTGCGGATGCAGCCTTTTTCGCGGTCGAGGTCGAGGGTTTTCCACATGCGGTTTTGTGAGAACGCTTGGGTGGTGCGCACGCCGCCGGGCGCGGCTTTGAAGCGTTCGATGGCGTGGGTGTTTTCGGGATTGGTCACGTCCCATTTTTCAATCGCGCCTTTCAGCGTCGGCGCGTGGATGGTGTACACGTCGGTGTGCAGTTTGCCCGCTTTGTCCAGTTCTTTCAGGATGGCGAAGATACCGCCGGCGCGGTGCACGTCTTCCATGTAGTAGTCGTGGTTGTTGGGCGCGGTTTTGCAGATGCAGGGCACGACGCGGCTTAAGCGGTCGATGTCGGCCATTTTGAAATCCACGCCCGCTTCGTTGGCGACGGCGAGCAAGTGCAGGATGGTGTTGGTGGAGCCGCCCATGGCGATGTCCATGGTCATGGCGTTTTCAAACGCTTTTTTGGTGGCGATGCTGCGCGGCAGCACGGTTTCGTCGTTTTGTTCGTAATAGCGTTTGGTGATTTCGACAATCATGCGGCCGGCTTCGAGGAACAATTCTTTGCGGCCGGCATGGGTGGCGAGGTAGGAACCGTTGCCGGGCAGGGACAGGCCGAGCGCTTCGGTCAGGCAGTTCATGGAGTTGGCGGTGAACATGCCGGAGCAGGAGCCGCAGGTCGGGCAGGCGTTTTGTTCGACTTCTTCGACTTGCTGGTTGCTGACATTGTCGTCCGCCGATTCAATCATGGCGTCAATCAAGTCCAAGCGGCGTTCGGGCTGGATGTTTGCCACGCCGATGACCTTGCCCGCTTCCATCGGGCCGCCGGAAACGAAGATGGTCGGGATATTCAGGCGCATGGCGGCAATCAGCATTCCCGGAGTGATTTTGTCGCAGTTGGAAATGCACACCAGCGCGTCGGCGCAGTGGGCGTTGACCATGTATTCGATGGAGTCGGCAATCAAATCGCGGCTGGGCAGGGAATACAACATGCCGCTGTGTCCCATGGCGATGCCGTCGTCGATGGCGATGGTGTTGAATTCTTTGGCGATGGCGCCCGCTTTTTCAATCTCGCGGGCAACCAGCTGGCCCATATTGTGCAGGTGGACATGGCCGGGCACGAATTGGGTAAACGAGTTGGCAACGGCGATGATGGGCTTGCCGAAGTCGGTTTCCATCACGCCGGTGGCGCGCCACAATGCGCGTGCGCCCGCCATGTTGCGGCCGTGGGTGGAGGTTTTGGAGCGGTAGTCTGGCATTTTGCATTCCTTTATTCATATGATAAGGCCGTACCTAACAGGCAGGCTTCGCATTCTGAAAATACGCTGAAATGATTGCCTGCGGCCTATAAAAATAGTTTGGTATTTTATACCAATTATGTTTGGCAAAGAACCGCTATTTTGTAATAAAACTAAGCAGTATTTGCTTATCCTGCATTTGCTTCAACAATAAACAGAAGGTCGTCTGAAATACTTTTCAGACGACCTTTATAACTTTTACAAGAAAAAAGCTTAGACACATATCATGTCCAGATATGGGTCATTACCCTTATGAATTTCGGCTTTACGCTTTTTCTTTTTGGCGCATTTTTTCCGCCATCATTTCATGCAGCGTTTTCTTGGCAGGTTTCATCGGAACGCGGTTGTCCGTCCAGCCCAGTTGCTTGCTTGGCGTCAATGCACGGAATTTGGTGGCCGCCCAACCGAAGGCACGGTAGGCCTTGCTGCCGCTGAAAATACCGTTGAATGTGCGCCATGCCATTTGTTCGCCGAAGGTATGCGATGCGCCTTGTCCGCGGATAGGATGCGGTACGACTTCGGTCGGTGAACGTTGCGCTTCAACACGCAAACGCTGCATTTGCTCGGTAATCGGGATGCGTACCGGACAAACTTCCACGCACGCGCCGCACATGGTACAGGCGGTCGGCAGATCGCGGGTGGCTTCCAAGCCCAAAAGGTGCGGAGAAATAATCTCGCCGATAGGGCCGGGGTAGGTTGTGCCGTATGCCGCGCCACCGATACGGGTATAAACCGGACAATGGTTCATACACGCGCCACAACGGATACATTGTAAGGTGCGGCGCATTTGGTCTTCGGCATAGGCTTGGCTGCGGCCGTTGTCGAGCAGGACCAAGTGCATTTCCTGCGGACCGTCCAGCTCTTCGCTGCGGCGCGGACCAGTAATCATATTGAAATAGGTAGTGATGTTCTGACCGATGGCGGAACGCGGCAGTAGGCTGTACAAAGGCGGAACGTCCGACAGCTTGGCTACAACTTTTTCAATACCGGTAATGGCGATATGCACGGGCGGAACGGTGGTACTCAAGCGGCCGTTGCCTTCGTTTTCAACCAGACACAGCGTACCTGTTTCTGCAACAGCAAAGTTTACGCCGCTCAAGCCGACATCGGCAGTGCTGTAAATATCGCGCAGGGCTTTGCGGGCGAAGCCGGTCAGTTGGTCTACGTCGTCCGTTAAGGGAGTTCCAAGATTTTGGTGGAAAAGTTCGCTAACCTGTTCTTTGGTTTTGTGAATGGCGGGCATCACGATATGGGTCGGTTTTTCGCCTGCCATTTGGACGATAAACTCACCCAAGTCGCTTTCCACCGCTTTAATGCCTTTTGCTTCAAGATAATGGTTCAGCTCGATTTCCTCGCTGACCATGGATTTGCCTTTGACCATCAGCTTACCGTTTTTGGCAGTAATGATGTCGTGGATGATTTGGCAGGCTTCGGCCGGAGTTTCCGCCCAGTGTACTTTAACGCCCAACTTAGTCAGGTTTTCTTCCAGCTGCTCCAGTAGGGCGGGCAATTTAGACAATGAGCGCTGACGGATGTGTTCGCACAAATCGCGCAGGCTTTGCAGCTCTTCTTCGTCGGTCAAAACGGCTTTGCGTTTGGTCATCAGCATATCCATCGCGGTACGCAGACTCTTACGCAAAGGCTTGTCTTGAAGGGAAATTGCGGCGTTTTGTTTGAAAGTTTCCGGCTTCATGTGGAACTTGATGGTTTGCGTAGTCATGCGTTTTCCTCCAAATCGGCAGGGGAAATGTGGTCAGGCAGGATGGCGAGGATGACCAAATCACGCGGACCGTGCGCGCCGTAAGCAAGCGTCAGTTGGATGTCTGCGGTTTTGGACGGGCCGGAAATCAGGAAAACATTGGTCGGCATACCGTTTTCTACCAGTTTTTCGCCTTCGACGGCGTTGTGAAATTCGTTATACATTTTCGCCGTATCAAACAGGCAGAAATGCACGGGCGGAACAAGGCTCAACGTACGCGGCTCTTCGGGGCTGGAAAACAGCATCAGCGTACCGGTGCGGGCGATGCCGCATTGCGAGCCGCTGAAGCCTGCATCGATGTTCGCGAAAAACTCGGTTTTCCAAGTATCGATTTCGCGCTCGAAAGCAATCGGTTCGATATTGCTGTCCACCAGCGCGGCACGGGCGATTTGTCCGTGTTCAGTCGCCAACGGCAGCAGGATGTTTTTCAAACCTTTGCCTTCGGCTGCTTGACGGAATACTTGCGGCCAGCCGGTTTTGGTCACCCAATAAATTTCGGTTTTGACGGCGCGCATAGCGGCAGCCCAATGTTTCAGTCGCTTAACTTCGTTGTCCCAAGAAACACCCATTTCACGGTAATAATCAAAAACCGCAGGCTCTTCCATCGGCAATGCGTCGGCTTTTTTCAGTTTTGCCAAAATATTTTCGCGCGCGCTCATGCTTTGCCTCCGGTACGCTCCAACAAGAAGGATGCGATGTGTTTCGGACGCGGCATGTTCGGCTCGTCCTTAGCGATTTTGCCGCCGATGTTCATCATGCAGCCACAGTCCGCGCTGATGATTTCGGTCGCACCGGTTTCTTTCAGCGCGGCAACTTTGTCGGTTACCATCGCGCCGGAAATATCCGCTTGTTTGACGGAGAATGTACCGCCGAAGCCGCAGCATTCGCTTTCGTGATCGTGAACGATACGTTCAACGTTTTCCATGCCATCAATCAACTGCCATCCTGAAATATGGACATTCATTTCTCGGCGGGCGGCGCAGGAAGTGTGGACGGCGACTTTGACCGGCTCGCCTTTGTCTTCAGGCTTGTAGTCGATGGCAAGCAAGAAATGAGTAAACTCAATGATGCGGTTGGCACAATCAACCGCTTTGGATTCGTATTCTGTATTTTTAAACAGAGTAGGCCAGTGATGTTTCATCATGCCGCCGCACGAGCCGGACGGTACGACGATCGGCCAGTTTTCAGGGAAAAGGTCGAGTTGCGCTTTGGCGACATCAAACGCCTCGGTCGGATGGCCGGAAGAGTAGGCGGGTTGGCCGCAGCAGCTTTGCGCCATCGGGTAATGAACCCGTATGCCTTGCTGCTCGATTAAAGTAATGGCATCCATGCCTGCTTCGGGCATGAAAAGATCGAGGACGCAGGTGCCGAAGAAATAAACATCGGTCGGCTTGCTGTCGAATTTAGTGATTTTGGGTGGGGTGATTGCGCTCATTTTTTCGTTAACGGGAGTGCCCGTTTTTCTTTGTATAAATAGACGGCTACTTTAAGTAATTGCATGTAGGCGGTCAAGTATAATTTTAAAAAATAATATTGGAATCGGATGACTGCTAAGACCTAATACCCGCATATCTTGAATCGTCCTCATATATGCTAATTATTATCATTATAATTAATCTCTGATATATTCATAATTAAACAATACCCGAAATAAATTGCTTATGAACTCATTGCCGCTATAACGACTGTCATTCCATCACTCAACTTCAAAGGTCGTCTGAAACTCATCGCTTAAAAGTACATTGCTCAAACAATATTCTAAAACTGAATTAGATTGACAATATTATTTGCCAATAGCTGCCTTTTGCTACCCTTACCCTCTTTCAGACGACCTCCTGCCAAATCAGTTACAATGCATCCCTATGAACAAAACTGAATCAAATGTTTCGGAAACGCCGCCCGTCCGCCCGTCCCGATGGCTGCCCCTGCTGTTGGCGATTGCGATTTTCATGCAAATGCTGGACGCGACGATTCTGAACACCGCCCTGCCCGAAATCGCCAAAGATTTCAAAGTATCGCCACTCAATATGCAGCTGGCGGCGATTTCCTATACGCTGACCGTTGCCCTGCTGATTCCTTTAAGCGGCTATTTGGTGGACAGGTTCGGCACTAAAAACGTATTTTTTGGTTCAATCGGCATTTTCATGCTCGGATCGGCATTGTGTGCGGCGGCAGCCAATCTGCCCATGCTGGTGATGGCGCGGGTGATTCAGGGCATAGGCGGGTCGATGTTGGTTCCCGTACCGCGCCTGACGATTTTGCGCGTGTACGACAAATCCCAACTGCTCAACGCCATCAACTATGCCGTCATGCCCGCGCTGATCGGCCCGATATTCGGCCCTTTGGTCGGCGGCTATTTGGTCGAATACGCATCTTGGCATTGGATTTTCCTGCTGAACCTGCCCATAGGGCTGCTTGGCGTCTTGCTGGGCTGGCGGATTATGCCCGATGTCAAAGGCGAGAATACCGCGCTGGACTTGAGCGGCTACCTGACTTTCGCTTCGGCGGCGTGTCTCTTGATGTTGGCTGTGGAAATGGTGTCCCACTCGGGCGCGGTTTGGTTTTCGCTCTTACTCGCATTCGGCGGCACGGCATTCGCCCTGCTCTACTACCGCCACATGAAAACCGCCGCCAACCCGATTTATGCGGCGGATTTGTTCCAAGTCCGCACCTTCCGGCTGGGTCTGACAGGCAATCTGTTCAGCCGGCTCGGCATCAGTTCCATCCCCTTTTTGCTGCCGCTATTGTTTCAAGTCGCGTTCGGCTTTGCCGCCAGCGTATCCGGCTGGTTGGTCGCGCCCGTCGCTTTCGCCTCGCTTGTTGTCAAACCGCTCATCAAGCCCCTGATGTCGCGCTTCGGCTACCGCAACGTGTTGATTTGGAACACGCGCCTCCTCGCCATACTGATTATGCTGCTTGCCCTACCCGACGCCGACACGTCCTTAAGCGTATGGATAGTCTTGCTGCTCCTCATCGGCACCTGCAACTCCATCCAGTTTTCCGCCATGAACACCCTGACCATCGCCGACCTGCGCGCGCACCAAACCGGCAGCGGCAACAGCCTGATGGCGGTCAACCAACAACTCGCCATCAGCCTCGGCATTGCGCTCGGCGCGCTTATCCTGCAAAACTGGTCGCAAAGCAGCTTTACCGCAGGCAACCTCCACCTCTCATTCCGCCTTACCCTGCTTTCCATCGGCTTGATTACACTCGTCTCCAGTACCATATTCAGCCGCCTGCACATTTCCGACGGACGCAACCTAACCGACTGAACATTTCCCCAAACCTTAAAGGTCGTCTGAAAGATATTCCACGCTTTTACCCGCACCACCCATCCGTCAAAGCAACTAACGGAAACAGTAAAAACTGCATTTGAACATCATTTGAAACCTAATACAGACATATCCAAACACTACCCGCCAACACCTACCGAACAATCGAAAAAACAGCCCAAAATTTTTCAGACGCCCCATATTCTTCACAGGAAGCCGCCACACCGAAAAGACAAGCAAAGCAAAAAATGCTATGCTTAACGCTTTCAATCTGTGTGTCTGAAGCAATGAAAAAGTATCTTATCCCTGTTGCTGCCGTAGCCGTAGCAGCCGTACTTGGTACCCCCTACTACCTCGGCATCAAAGCAGAGGAAAGCCTTACCGCACAACAAAAACTCTTACAAGACTCCGGTTTTCTGACCGTAGAATCGCATCAATACGAACGCGGCTGGTTCAGCGCAACGGAAACCACCGTTATCCGCCTGAAGCCTACCCTTCTTCAAAATACGCAAAAATACCTGCCCGACAATCTGAAAACCATCCTGCAAGAGCCGATTACGGTTATCAACCACATCAGCCACGGACCGTTTGCCGGCGACATAGGCACTCAGGCGCACATCGAAACCGAGTTCAAATATCACCCTGAAACCGAAAAAGCATTGTCGCGCTTCTTCGGCAAACAAACGCCGGTAACGATGAGCAACACCATCTATTTCAGCGGCAGCGGCAAGCTGGATTTGAGTATCCCTGCTTTCGATTACGAAGAGCTTTCCGGCATCAAGCTGAACTGGAAAGGTCTGAGCGGGCATACCGACTATAAAAAAGATTTCCAAAGTTACAGCCATGACTATCTGGCTCCCTCCCTTCAAGTCAAGCTGGCGGACAAGGGCGACATTTCTCTGGAAAACCTACATTTCCAATCTGAAACCACAAGCGGCCTCAACAAACTGTCTTTAGGCAAAAGCAGCACTACGCTGGATAAATTCCTGCTCCAGTGGAAAGACAACATCGATTACAACATCAAGCTGAATGAATTGGTGAACTTGGTTACCAATCTACAAATCGGCGCGTTTATCAATCCGACAGGTAGCATCCCTCCGTCAAAAATCGAAGTCAGCAAACTGAAATTTGAAACCGATACTCACGAAGCGGACAAATTCATCAACAGCGAAGGCCGCTTCCAATTTCAAGATCTGACTTACGGCGATGAAAAATACGGCCCACTGGACATCAATATTGCCGCCGAACACTTGGATGCATCCGGCCTTCTTGCGCTGAAAAATAAATTTGCCGAGATCGCAGATAAAAAAATGAGCGAAGAAGAAATCCAAAACGCCTTGATACAGACCGCCAAGAACGAGGCTTCAAGCCTGTTTACCAATAATCCTATCTTAAATGTTAAGACCTTCAAATTCACGATGCCTCAAGGCGATGTCGATGTCAGCGGCAAACTGCTGTTTAAAGGTTTGTTAGTAAAAGATTTGAACAGCCTCAGTGATATGCTGAAAAAAACCGAAGCCGGATTTGACATGGCGGTTCCGCAAAAACTGCTCGAACAACTGGCAATCAGTCAGGCACGCAGCATTTTCAGCGTCAATCCCGACGATGAGGCAAATGGGCAGGCAGGTATCGAAGACGTTACTGAGACCCTGCGGCTGATGGTGGACAGCACCATTCGCAGCATGGCGGACGAAAAATATCTGACGCTGGAAAACAGTACGGTCAAAACCAAGATGACTTTGCAAAACGGTGAACTGAAGCTCAACGGCAAAGTCCTTCAAAGCGATCCCGAACCGGATTTTGATGAGACGGATATGGTTTCCGAACCATCCCATCCATAAACCGAAAGATCGTCTGAAAATTCAGACGACCTTTTTTCTTAGCGGGTTTAATTTATAGCAAATATATAGTGGATTAACTTTAAATCAGGACAA